>NZ_LOVS01000034.1:0-71161 GCF_001523835.1 Burkholderia sp. ABCPW 14
GGGTGGGCGGTGTGGGTGGTCGGGCGGGGTTGTGGGTGAGCGGCGTGGGTGTGCGCGTTGGCGGTTGGCGGTTGGCGGTTGGCGGTTGGCGGTTGGCGGTTGGCGGTTGGCGGTTGGCGGTTGGCGGTTGGCGGTTGGCGGTTGGCATTCGGCATTCGGCATTCGGCATTCGGCATTCGGCATTCGGCATTCGGCATTCGGCATTCGGCATTCGGCATTCGGCATTCGCTAATCGCTAATCGACGCTCATCATTCAGCGCTGCAGCCAAGCCACAAGCCACTCGGCTCTCGCCGCCACCGCGATACTCAGCGATCGCGCGTCCCACCATGCGCGGGCCGCGCGCGCCCCGTCGTCCCGCGCACGAGCAATCTCGGCGCGGAAGTCGTCCGCGCGCGCGCCGCTGCCGGCAGCGCCTCGCCGACGCCCCCACCCGTCTCGCGCAACGCGTTCAGCAGCTCGACCGCCAGGTCCGCCGCCTCGTCGATCGGAATCGCGACGGTCGTGAGCGCCGGCCGCACGTCGTTCGCCAGATGAATGTTCGTGATCCCGATGATCGACAGATCGTCCGGCACCCGCCTGCCGCGCTCGGCCGCCGTGTGCATCGCGCCGATCGCCGGCAAGTCGTTCGTCGCGAAAAGCGCGCTCAGGCGCGGCTTCGCGTCGAGCAGCCGGCGCGCCGCGCGCGCGCCGCCGTCGATCGTGTCCGGCTCGCAGGCGACAGCCGCGACGTCGAGACCGTGCTCGCGCATCGTGTCGACGAAGCCGTCGAATCGCGCCGCGTGCACGCCCGCCTCCGAACAGCCGCCGACGATCACGCCGACGTCGCAATGCCCGAGCGCGATCAGGTGCTGCGCCGCGAGCCGCCCCGCCAGCCGGAAATCGACCGCGACGCACGGCAGCGCGTCGGGCAGCGCGTCCGGGCGCTCCCACATGCACAGCACGACGGGCACGCCGCGCCGCTGCACGTCGAGCAGGTCCGGCAGATGCAGGTTCGCGTTCGTCACGAGGATGCCTTCGGAGATCGTCCCCGCGATCTGGTCGAGGTACGCGCGGCCTTCGGACGGGTTGTCGTTCGTATTGCAAACGATCAGGAACTGCCCGTTGCGCCGCACCGCCTTTTCGACCGCCAGCGCGAACTCCGGGTAGAACGGGTTTGCGATGCTCGACACCATCAGCGCGACCGTCGGCGCGCGCCCTTCGGCGAGCGCGCGGGCGGCAAGGTGCGGCCGATAGCCGAGCGCGCGCACCGCGTCCAGCACGCGCGCGCGCGTATCGGCGCCGACGCGCCCGCGGTTGCGCAGCACGTTCGATACGGTCGCGGCGGTCACGCCCGCGCGCTGCGCGACCTCATTTAACGTCGCCATCTCGCCTCTCACTATCTGAGCGGGTTATTCAATATTTGATTCGCGAATTTTTCTGGCGCACCATCGTCGCACATCGAGTCGCCGGAACACGGGCGCGGCCCATCCGCGATCGCAGGCGGTCATTTTTTTGAGCTTGATGATTAAGCGCTTAATCACACGCAGCGCATTAGAACATGGAGTGGAGACGATGGCGAGCATTTCATTGAGGCGCGTGCAGAAAGCGTATGGAGACGGCGCGCGGGTCATCCGCGACGTCGATCTGGAAATCGGCGCGCACGAATTCTGCGTGTTCCTCGGGCCGTCCGGCTGCGGCAAATCGACTTTGCTGCGGATGATCGCCGGGCTCGAGGATCTGAGCGACGGCGAGCTGCTGATCGACGGACGACGCGTCGACGATGTCCCCGCCGCCGAGCGCGGCGTCGCGATGGTCTTCCAGAGCTACGCGCTGTTTCCGCACATGACGGTCTACGAAAACATGGCGTTCGGCCTGAAGCTCGCGCGCACGCCGAAGCCGGAGATCGACCGGAAAGTGCGCGACGCGGCGCGCATCCTGCAACTCGACGCGCTGCTCGACCGCAAGCCGAAGGCGCTGTCGGGCGGCCAGCGGCAGCGCGTCGCGATCGGCCGCGCGATCGTGCGCGAGCCGAGCGTGTTTCTGTTCGACGAACCGCTGTCGAATCTCGACGCGACGCTGCGCGGGCAGACCCGCATCGAGATCGCCCGCCTGCACCGGCAGTTCGCGAACGCGAGCGTCGTCTACGTGACGCACGATCAGACCGAAGCGATGACGCTCGCGGACAAGATCGTGCTGCTGCACGCGGGCGCCGACGCCGCGCGCGACGGCAGCATCGCGCAGATCGGCACGCCGCTCGAGCTCTATCACCATCCGAACAGCCGGTTCGTGGCGGGCTTCATCGGCTCGCCGCGGATGAATTTCGTGCCGGCCGTCGTCGCCGCGCGCGACGCAAATCGCACGACCGTCACGCTCGCCTCCGGCGAAGCGCTGACGCTGCCGCGCGACGGCACGGCGCTGCGGGCCGGCGACGAAGTGACGCTCGGCATCCGCCCCGAGCATCTCGCGCTCGCCGACGAGCCAACGCCCGCGACGCTCACGCGCGACGTCGCGCTCGTCGAGCATCTCGGCGAGCTGAGCTACGTGCATCTCGACGAGCCGGGCGGCGCGCCGCTCGTCGCGAAAGTGCCGGGCGACGCGCGGCTGCGCGCGGGCGATCGCGTGCGGCTGCACGCGCCCGCCGCCGCCTGCCATCTCTTCACCGCAGACGGCCGCGCGGTGCCCGCGTGCGCCGACGTTCACCACTACGCATAAGGACTCGGCATGCGCATCGGCGTTTGTTACTACCCGGAACACTGGCCCGAATCGATGTGGGCGGAAGACGCCCGCCGGATGAAGACGCTCGGCATCGAGCAGGTGCGGATCGGCGAATTCGCATGGAGCCGCATCGAGCCGTCGCCGGGCGAATTCGACTGGGGCTGGCTCGATCGCGCGATCGACGTGCTCGGCGCGGCGGGACTCGACGTCGTGATGTGCACGCCGACCGCGACGCCGCCGAAATGGCTGATCGACCGCCATCCCGACATCCTCGCGACCGGCGCCGACGGCCGGCCGCGCGCGTTCGGCTCGCGCCGCCACTACGATTTCTCGTCGCCGACGTACCACGACGCGTCCCAGCGGATCTGCACGGCGGTCGCCGAGCGCTACGGCCGGCATCCGGCCGTGCGCTACTGGCAGACCGACAACGAGATGGGCTGCCACCACACGGTCGTCAGCTACTCGCCCGCCGCGCTGGCGCGCTTTCGCAACTGGCTGAAGGCGCGCTACGGGACGATCGACGCGCTGAACCGCGCATGGGGCACGGTGTTCTGGAGCATGGAGTACCGGCGCTTCGACGAGATCGACGCGCCGATCGGCACCGTGACCGAAGCGCATCCATCGCATCGCCTCGACTATCGCCGCTTCGCGTCGGACGAGCTCGCGCGCTATCACAGGATGCAGGTCGACGCGATCCGCGCGCATTCGCCCGGGCGCGGCGTCACGCACAACTTCATGCAGCTCTTCACCGAGTTCGATCACTACGAGGTCGCGCGCGATCTCGATTTCGCCGCATGGGACAGCTACCCGCTCGGCGCGCTCGAAGAGCAATGGTTCGCGCCGGAGCTGAAGGCGCGCTGGCTGCGCACGGGCCATCCGGATTTCGCGTCGTTCAATCACGACGTCTATCGCGGAATGTCGAAGCAGCCGTTCTGGGTGATGGAGCAGCAGCCGGGCCCCGTCAACTGGGCGCAATGGAATCCGGCGCCGCTGCCCGGCATGGTGCGGCTGTGGAGCTGGGAAGCGTTCGCGCACGGCGCAGGCTGCGTGTCGTATTTCCGCTGGCGGCAGGCCCCGTTCGCGCAGGAGCAGATGCACGCCGGGCTGAACACGCCGGACAACGCGCTCGACGTGGGCGGTCATGAAGCCGCGCGCGTCGCGCGGGAAATCGCCGCGCTGCGCGACGCCGCCGGCGCCGGCGCCGATGCCGAGGTTCGCGCGCAGGTCGCGCTGATCTACGACTACGAAGCGACGTGGCTGTTCGACGTGCATCCGCAAGGCGCGGATTTCCACTATCCGCGCTTCGCGTTCGAGTACTACTCGGCGCTGCGTGCGCTCGGCTTCGACGTCGACGTCGTTCCGGCCGGCGCGCCGCTCGACGGCTACCGGCTGATCGTCGTGCCGCCGCTGCCCGTCGTGCCGGACGGTTTCGCCGCGCGGCTCGCGGCGTCGAATGCGCATGTCGTGCTCGGGCCGCGCAGCGGCTCGAAGACGCGGGATCTGCAGATCCCGCCGACGCTGCCGCCCGGCCCGCTCGCATCGATCGTGCCGATCCGCGTGTGGCGCGTCGAGTCGCTGCGGCCAAACGCCGCCGAGCGCGTCGAAGGCGCGTTGCGCGACGGCACGGCGTTCTCGGGCGTCGCGCGTCACTGGCGCGATCTCGTCGAACTGCGCGACGGCGCGCGCGGCAACGTGCGCGCGCGCTTCGCCGACGGCCATCCGGCATGCATCGCGCACGGTCGGCTGCATTACTGGGCCGCCCTCTTCGACGAAGGCACGACCGAGCAGCTCTTCGCCGACGTCGCCGCCGAAGCGGGACTCGCGCCCGCGCCGCTCGGCGACAGCGTCCGCGTGAGCCGCCGCGGCGGGCTCACGTACGTCTTCAACTACGGCGACGCGCCGCACACGATCGACGCGGTTCCGCCGTCGGCGTTCGTGCTCGGCGACGCACAGGTCGAGCCGCGCGGCGTCGCGGCCTATCGCGGCTGACGGCGTCGGCG
This sequence comes from Burkholderia sp. ABCPW 14, assembly GCF_001523835.1. Taxonomy (NCBI): domain Bacteria; kingdom Pseudomonadati; phylum Pseudomonadota; class Betaproteobacteria; order Burkholderiales; family Burkholderiaceae; genus Burkholderia; species Burkholderia sp. ABCPW 14. Next base: position 4,696 of record NZ_LOVS01000034.1, read on the forward strand.
GTACCGGCGCCGCGCGGCGTCGTTCATCTACACCAACATCGGAGACACACATGAACCATCGCCCCATCCGCTTCATTGCCGGGCTCGCGGCGACGGCCGCCGTCGCGGTCGCGTCGTTCGGCGCCGCGTCGCCCGCCGACGCCGGCACGCTCGCGATCAACATCGCGTTCAAGGGCGCGAGCCAGCGCGCGGTGTGGCAGTCGACGATCGACGCGTTCCACAAGGCGCACCCGGACATCGACGTGAAGGCGACCTTCGTCGACGAAGAGGCGTACAAGGTCCAGTTGCCGGCGTGGCTCACGACGGTCGCGCCCGATGTCGTCAACTGGCACGCGGGCGAGCGGATGGCGTACTACGCGCGGCGCGGCCTGTTCGAGGACCTGAGCGCCGACTGGGCGAAGAACGGCTGGAACGCGATGTATGCGTCGACGCGCGACGCGTCGTCGTACAACGGCAAGCAGTACGCGGCGCCGACCGTCTACTACTCGTGGGGCCTCTTCTACCGGAAGGATCTGCTGCACAAGGTCGGCATCGCCGACGAGCCGAAGACCTGGGATCAATTCCTCGCCGCATGCAAGAAGCTGAAGGCGGCGGGGATCACGCCGATCGCGATCGGCGGCCGCGATGCATGGACGCTCGCCGGCTGGTTCGACTATCTCGATTTGCGAATCAACGGCAACGCATTCCATCAGCGGCTGATGGCGGGCGACGTGCCGTACACCGACCCGCGCGTGAAGAAGGTGTACACGACGTGGAAGTCGCTGATCGACGCCGGCTACTTCGTCGACAACGCGCTGTCCTACGATCTCGACGGCGCGCAGCCGTTTCTGTTCCAGGGCAAGGCGGCGATGATGCTGATGGGCACGTTCATCGCGGCCGGCTTTCCGCGGAACGTGAAGCCGCAGATGGGCTACTTCCAGTTTCCGATCATCGATCCGTCGGTGCCGACCGCCGAGGACGGCCCGGTCGAATCACTGCACATCCCGACGAAGGCGAAGAACAAGGCCGACGCGCGCACGTTCCTCGCGTTCGTCGAAACGCCGGAGATCGGCGCGAAGCTCGCGGATGGGCTCGGCTCGCTGTCGGCGAACAGCAAGTCGCCGGAACCCGACGATCCGATCTCGCGCATCGGCTTCCGGATCCTCGCCGACACGAAGGGCGGCGTCGCGCAGTTCTACGATCGCGACATGACGAAGGAAATGGCCGACGAAGGAATGAAGGGCATGCAGCAGTTCATGGCCAATCCCGCGCAGCTCGACGCCGTGCTCGCGCAGCTCGAACAGACCCGCAAGCGGATCTACAAGAAGTGATTCGGCGGCGGCCGCGCGCCGCCGCGTCCCGTTTCAGGAGTTCGCCGTGCCCCGATCGATCACGCCCCGCGAAATCGACGCCCGCCCCGACGCGCCGCCGCGCCGGGACGCCGCGCCAGTTGCGCCCGCCGCACCCGCCGCACCCGCGGCGCACCCAGCACACGCCGCGACGCCCGCGCGCCGCCCGTCGCTCGCCGCGCGCAAGCAGCAGCGCGCCGCGTGGCTCTTTCTCGCCCCCGCCTGCCTGATGGTTGCCGTCTACGTGATCTGGCCGATCCTGTCGACGATGTGGCTGAGCCTGTACAACTGGGACGGCATGAGCGAGCGCACGTTCGTCGGCATCGCGAACTACGTCGAGTTGCTGCACGCGCCGACGTTCTATACCGCACTGAAGAACAACGTGATCTGGCTCGCGCTCTTCATGCTCGCGCCGCCGCTCGGCCTCGCGTTCGCGCTGTACCTGAACCAGTCGGTCGGCGGCATCCGCCTCGTCAAGTCGCTGTGCTTCGCGCCGTTCGTGCTGTCGGGCGTCGTCGTCGGACTGATCTTCTCGTGGTTCTACGATCCGACCTTCGGCCTGCTCGCGCTCATCGCCGGACATGGCGTGCCCGTGCTCGGCGACGCGCGCTACGCGACGTTCGGCATCGTGCTCGCGGCGCTGTGGCCACAGACCGCGTACTGCATGATCCTTTACCTGACGGGCCTCACGGCGCTCAACGCCGAGCAGATCGAGGCCGCGCGAATGGAAGGCGCGCGCGGCTTCACGCTGTTCTGGCACGTCGTGCTGCCGCAACTGCGGCCGACGACCTTCATGGCGATCGTCGTCACAGTGATCGGCGCGCTGCGCAGCTTCGACCTGATCTCGGTGATGACGGGCGGCGGGCCGTTCGAAAGCTCGACCGTGCTCGCGTATTACATGTACGACCAGGCGATCAAGTACTACCGCCTCGGCTATTCCGCGTCGATCGCCGTCGTGCTGTTCGCGATCATGCTCGTCTATATCGTCTTCCAACTGCGCCGCATGTTGCGCAACGAACAGTGAGGTGCCGCCATGTTTCCGATGCCGCTCCAGCAATGGAAGCCCGTCTCTCGCAATCTGTACAAGCTGTCGCTGCCCGTCGCGCTCGTCGTGTGGCTGCTGCCGATGATCGCGGTGTTCGTCACGTCGGTCCGCTCGACCGAGGAGCTCCAGGAAGGCCGCTACTGGGGCTGGCCGAAGCACTTCTCGATGATCGAGAACTACCGCGATGCGCTGACGACGTCGCCGATGCTCCATTATTTCTGGAACAGCGTGCAGATCACCGTGCCTTCGGTGCTCGGCTCGATCGCGCTCGCGGCGATGGCGGGCTACGCGCTCGCAACCTATCGCTTTCGCGGCAACGCCGCACTGTTCGGCACGTTCGTCGCCGGCAACTTCGTGCCGGTGCAGGTGCTGATGATTCCCGTGCGCGACCTGTCGCTCAGGCTCGGCGTGTTCAACACGGTCGAGGCGCTGATCCTGTTCCACGTCGCGTTCCAGACCGGCTTTTGCACGCTGTTCTTGCGCAACTTCATCAAGCAGTTGCCGTTCGAGCTGATCGAGGCGGCGCGCGTCGAGGGCGCGGGCGAATGGACCGTGTTCTACCGGATCGTGCTGCCGCTGATCCGCCCCGCGCTCGCGGCGCTCGCGATCCTCGTCTTCACGTTCGTCTGGAACGACTACTTCTGGGCGCTGTGCCTCACGCAGGGCGACGAGGCAGCGCCGATCACGGCGGGCGTCGCGGCGCTGAAGGGGCAATGGACGACGTCGTGGAACCTCGTGTCGGCGGGCTCGATCCTCGCCGCGCTGCCGTCGGTCGCGATGTTCTTCGCGATGCAGAAGAATTTCGTCGCGGGGATCACGTTCGGCGCGACGAAGGGGTGAGCGGCATGCGTGCCGATTCGATATCCGCGAAGCGCACCGCACGCCGCGACGCCTTGAAGCGCGCGGCCGCGATCAGCCGTCAGGACAAGCCGGCCGCGAACGCCGCGGCGACCGAGCCGACGACGAGCACGACACCGACCGTGCGCCGCTTGTTGAGTTCGGTCCAGAGCAGCACGCCCGTCAGCGACAGCAGAACCATCGAACCCGCGATCGTATCCATCAGCAGCACCCAGAACAGGTTCATCCCGACGCCGCGGTGCAGGTTGTTGAGCGTCGTGAGAAATGCGTTGTCGGTGCGCTTCACCGACACGTAGCCGTTCCCCATCCAGTACTCGACCTGCACGTTGCCGTGCGGACCGAAGATGCCGAACTGCCAGTGCTCGGGCTGCGTGACGCGACGCTCTCCCCACGCGACGGGCTGCGCCGGCTCCTTCCGAATGCGGCCGAGCCGGCCATCGAACGCGAGTTCGCGCCCGACCCACGCGGCCATGGCGACGGGCGTCGCGGGTGCGGGCGACGGCAGCGCGAGCTGCAACTGGCTAACCTGCGGCTCGCCGGACGAGATCTTGAGCGGCGGCGCGCGGTGATTGAGCAGCACGCCCGTCACGCCGAACAGGAGGCCGAGCACCGCGCCCCACAAGCCGACCCAGCCGTGCACCTTGCGCAGCCACTTGATGAACGTCGCGCGCCGCGAGCGGCGGCGGCGTTCGGCCAGCTCGGCGGCGTCGAGCTTCCTCGGCGCGCCCGGATACGGCACCACCACGCCGGTATGTTTTTCGATCGATTCGGGCGCGTTCACGCTTCGGCTTCCATTCGCATAAAACATCGGGCGGCGCGCAACCGAGTCGCGCGCCGCCCGCTTCAATTAAATGAGAATGGATATCATTACACAGAATGCCGGCGGACTCAATGCTGCGGTCGGGCGGTCGGGCGGTCGGGCGGTCGGGCGGTCGGGCGGTCGGGCGGTCGGGCGGTCGGGCGGTCGGGCAGTCGGGCAGTCGGGCAGTCGGGCGGTTAGCCGGACGAGCATCGCCATCGCGCCGTTCAACCGTCACGCCGTCGCACCGCGGCGTCGCGGCGTCGCGGCGTCACGCATTCAGCGCTTCGGCAACGGCGGAAAGACCGGCTGCGCGCCGCCGCCATCGCCCGCGCCGCTCTCGAGCGCATACAGCCACGCGAGCAGCTCCGCGACCGCCTGATACAACTGCGGCGGAATCCGCGCGTCGAGATCGACCTGCATCAGCAGCGACACCATCTCGGGCGCGGTATGCACGTATAGCCCGGCGTCGCGCGCCCGCTCGATGATCCGCTCGGCGACGAGCCCGTAGCCCTTCGCGACGACGCGCGGCGCGGTATCGTCGCCCTTCGCGTCGTAGGCGAGCACTGCGGCGCTCTTGCGCTGCGGCCCGCTCATCGCGTGAACTCCCAATCGTCGTCAGTCTCGGTCGACGACGGCGGCGTCCGGCGCTCGGCGCTTGCCGCCCCGGCTGCCCCCACCGCATCCGCCAAGCCCGCCGCCCCCAGCGGCCCCGCTTCGCCGCCCGCGGCCGCGCGCGCATACGCGGACGCCGCCGCCCGCGCGACTGTCGTGTCGAAGCCGTCCAGCACGCCGTCGATCGCGCGAATCGACAGGCCGCTCACTTGCAGGCCAAGCGCCTGCAGGCGGGCGCGCAGCGCGTCGCCGTGCGGCGCGAGCCGCGCCGCGCCCGCATCGGTCGCGCGCAGCCGCGCGGTGAGCTGCTCGCCGTTCAGCACGAGCTCCGCGTCGATCGTGCCGAGCGACGGCAGCGCGAGCGTAAGGCGCGTGCGCCAGCCGCCCGCACCCGGGAAATCGGCGTCGGGCGCGGACCGTTCGCGGCCGTGCTGCTCGTCCGGCTCGATCGTCCAGTCGAGCCGCGCGCCCGGCCACGCCTCGCCGATCCAGCGAAACTGATCGGTCGCGAGCAGATCGAGCTGCTGGCGCACGATCGGCAGCGTCGCCGCATGCAGCGATGCCGCGACCGATGCCGGCGTGTCGGCGTTCGAAGGCGGCAGGCCGGCTCGCGTGCCGGACGTCTGCGCGGATGGCGCGGCGGCAGGCTTGCCGTGCGCGTCGGCGAGCGCCGCATACGCGTCGACGGAGCGCGCGAGCGCCGCCGCGTTCGGCAGTGCGCGGCCCGCCGCCGCGCCTTCGCCCGCATCGCCCGCCGTCTGCCCCGCCCCCCGCGCGGCCGCCTGCGCGGGCGCGTCGCGGACGCCTTGCGGCAGCGGCAGGCGCGCGGCGAGCAGCTCGGCAAGCGCGTCGTCGAGCGCATCGCCCGCCTGGGCGGTCTGCGCGCCCGGCTGGCCGCCTGTCGCCAGCCGCGCCTGCGGCTCGCGTGCGAGTTGGGCCGTCGTGCGCTGGCCGGCGAGCCATTGAGCGAGATGGGATTCGTAGAAGAGGCCGCTGCCAGCGACAGCCTGCGCGAGCGCTGCGCTCAGCGCGGCAGCGGGCGACGCGGCAGACGACGCTTGCGCGGCGGTCTGCGCGGCCGATGCGGCAGCGGACGGCGCGGCATTGCCCGCGCCGGCATCGAGCGGCAGGAACAACGGCTCGAGCAGCGCCCCGGCCTGCGCGGCGGAAGCGGGCGGCGCGGGCAGCAGCGGCGCGGCGCCGACGACGGCGGGCGTCGCGCCGCCGCCGTAGCGGGAAATCGCGTCGAGCGTGAGCGCGACCTCGGACAGCGCGGTCTGCGCGGACGCGGGCGGCGGTCCGCCCGTCGCGCCCTGCGGCGGCGCGGCGGCGGGCGGCGCGCGGGACGTGCCGACCGGCGGCGCCGCCGCGCCGCCCGCCGAGGGCTGGATCGCGTCGAGAAGGCTGTCGATGCGGCTCGCCAGGATGGCGGCGGCAGCGGTGTCGATACCGGTCATCGTGAATCCTGACGCGCGCCGGATGAAAATCGGGCAACCCGCGGAGACGAACGCGCGCCGTTCGTCCGTGCAAGCCGGCGCGCCCGAAGGCGGCGGCGCGCCCCGCCCGCCTTCAGCCGCGCGCCCGGTACAAGTCCTTCAGCGTCGAGCGGCTCGCGTGGATGAACGCGGACAGCCGCGCGATCTCGGGGCTCGCGAGATCGCGGATCGCGGCGTCGTCGGCGAGGATGCGGCGGATCAGCTCGAACTTGCGGGTGCGCTCGGCGTCGTCGAGCAGGACGCCCTGCTCGGCCTCCCTCAGCCCGTCGACGAGCCGCAGATACTCGTCCTGCAGCCCGCTCAGCGCATGCCACGACGCATCGCGTGCCGCGACGAGCATCCGTCCGGACACGTCGGCGATCGCTTCGTAGCGGGCAAAGTATTCGTCCTTCCGGTTCATCGCGACTGTTCCGTTCCTGCCTGCGCGGTCATCCTGGCAACCTCCGGGCCGATGCCCGTCCATGCGTCCTCGAGCGTCGCGAGCAGGCCGTCGGCCTCGATCAGCATCGCTTCGCTCGCGTCGACGTTCGCCTGCAGCAAACGCCGGCAAATGTACGTGTAGAGCGCGTCGAGGCGAGACGCGATGTCGCCGCCGACTTCGAGGTTCAGCGACTGCTGCAGGCCGCTCTCGACGATGCGGATCGCCTTGCCGATCGCCTCGCCGCGCGCGGCGACGTTGCCTTGCTGCAGATGCAGCCGCGCATGCGCGATCGCCTGGCGCGCGCCCTGGTAGAGCATGGCAATGAGCCGGTGGGGAGACGCGCCCATCACCCCTGTTTCGACGCCGACGCGCGCATAGGCACTGGCTCCAGCGTGGCCTGGGGTAAACATGGCGCTCCTCCTCTTTGGTGCATTCGATCCGATACCACCGCTCCGTGCGCGACACGGCGCGGCCTTGTACCGACGTTATCGGTAAGGAAGCCCGAAAGCTTTAGAAAAATGACGCGGAGCAACGTCCGTCAGACGGACATCTGCATGACCTCGTTGTAGGCGCTCACTAACCTGTTGCGCACCTGGAGTCCGAACTGGAAGCCGATGTTGGCTTTCTGCATGTCGACCATCACGTCGTTCAGCGACACGTTCTGCGCGCCGAGCTCGAACGCCCCGGCCTCGCCGAGCGCCTTGTGCTGGTCGCCGCTGATCTTGTCGAGCGACGCCTTCATCGCGCTTGCGAACGAGCCGGCCGTCGCCGCGCCGGAACCGGCGAGCGCCGCCGTCGGACTCGCCGCTCCGCCCGTGGCCTGAGCGGCCATCGCCTGCATTTGTTGCAGCGCCGAAGCGATTCCGTTGACGGGGGCAACCATGTGATCTCCGCAGAAGAAGCCGGGCCGCACGTGCCCGGTGGGGGGGGGGAACCCCGGCGTCCCGCGAGCGTTGCGAGGGCCGGATTGCGAAAAAGCATAGCAGCCGCGCAACGGCGAAAGCCGGAGAAGTACGGGCGAAACCCCGCTCTATTCGTCCGATCGCGCTTGACCGCGTTGCGGATAATCGCATCGTGTCAATGTCCGCCTGCTCTGCCGAGCCGGCATTCAGCCCGCAGTGGAGATACTCGACGCATGGACTCGCAGGCCAACTCGCTGATCAATCCCGACGCCCGCTCGAGCCTGACGGGTGCGTCGCCGCAAGCCGCGGCCGCGGCGGGCGCGCTGCCGGGCGCGGCGGCGGGCGGCGCGGATTTCGGCCTGGGCGGCTTCGCCGAACGCATCCCCGGCCTCGCGCGGATGAAGACGAACCCGCGCCTGCCGTTGCTGATCGGCGCGGCGCTCGCGATCGCCGCGATCGTCGCGCTCGTGCTCTGGAGCCGCGCGCCCGACTACCGCGTGCTCTACAGCAACCTGTCGGACCGCGACGGCGGCGCGATCATCGCCGCGCTCCAGCAGGCAAACGTTGCCTACAAGTTCGCCGACGCGGGCGGCGCGATCCTCGTGCCCGCGAACCAGGTCCACGAAACGCGCCTCAAGCTCGCGTCAATGGGGCTGCCGAAGGGCGGCTCGGTCGGCTTCGAGCTGATGGACAACCAGAAATTCGGGATCAGCCAGTTCGCCGAGCAGGTCAACTATCAGCGCGCGCTCGAAGGCGAGCTGCAGCGCACGATCGAATCGATCAACGCGGTGCGCTCGGCGCGCGTGCACCTCGCGATCCCGAAGCCTTCGGTGTTCGTGCGCGACCGCGAGGCGCCGTCGGCGTCGGTGCTCGTCGATCTGTATCCGGGCCGCGTGCTCGACGAAGGCCAGGTGCTCGCCGTCACGCGGATGGTGTCGTCGAGCGTGCCCGACATGCCCGCGAAGAACGTGACGATCGTCGACCAGGACGGCAACCTGCTCACGCAGACCGCGTCGGCGTCCGGCCTCGACGCGAGCCAGCTCAAGTACGTGCAGCAGATCGAGCGCAACACGCAAAAGCGCATCGACGCGATCCTCGCGCCGATCTTCGGCGCCGGCAACGCGCGCTCGCAGGTGAGCGCCGACGTCGATTTCTCGAAGATCGAGCAGACCTCGGAGAGCTACGGCCCGAACGGCACGCCGCAGCAGAGCGCGATCCGCAGCCAGCAGACGAGCACCGCGACCGAGCTCGCGCAAAGCGGCGCGTCGGGCGTGCCGGGCGCGCTGTCGAACACGCCGCCGCAGCCGGCGTCCGCGCCGATCGTCGCGAGCAACGGCCAGCCGGGCGGCCCGGCGGCGACGCCCGTCAGCGACCGCAAGGATTCGACGACGAACTACGAGCTCGACAAGACCGTGCGTCACGTCGAGCAGTCGATGGGCACGATCAAGCGGCTGTCGGTCGCGGTCGTCGTCAACTATCAGCCGGCCGCCGACGCGAAGGGCCACGTGACGATGCAGCCGCTCACCGCGGAAAAGCTCGCGCAGATCCAGCAGCTCGTGAAGGACGCGATGGGCTACGACGAGAAGCGCGGCGATTCGGTCAACGTCGTCAACAGCGCGTTCTCGACGGCCGCCGATCCGTTCGCCAACCTGCCGTGGTGGCGCCAGCCCGACATGATCGAGCTCGGCAAGGACATCGCGAAGTGGCTGGGCGTCGCCGCCGCGGCCGCGGCGCTCTACTTCATGTTCGTGCGCCCGGCGCTGCGCCGCGCGCTCCCGCCGCCGGCGGAGCCCGCGGCGGCCGCGGTCCCGGCGCTCGACGGCCCGAACGACGCGATCGCGCTCGACGGCCTGCCGAGCCCCGACAAGAAGCAGCTCGCCGACGAGGACGACGAGCACCCGGCCCTCCTCGCCTTCGAAAACGAGAAGAACCGCTACGAACGCAATCTCGACTACGCGCGCACGATCGCGCGCCAGGATCCGAAGATCGTCGCAACCGTCGTCAAGAACTGGGTGTCCGATGAACGCTGAAGGCTTGAACAAGAGCGCGCTCCTGCTGATGTCGATCGGCGAGGAGGAGGCCGCGCAGGTATTCAAATTCCTCGCGCCGCGCGAGGTGCAGAAGATCGGCGCCGCGATGGCCGCGCTGAAGAACGTCACGCGCGAAGAAGTCGAGGGCGTGCTGAACGACTTCGTGCTCGAGGCGGAGAAGCACACCGCGCTGTCGCTCGATTCGAGCGAGTACATCCGCTCGGTGCTGACGAAGGCGCTCGGCGAAGACAAGGCGGGCGTCCTCATCGACCGCATCCTGCAAGGCAGCGACACGAGCGGCATCGAAGGCCTCAAGTGGATGGATTCGGCGGCCGTCGCCGAGCTGATCAAGAACGAGCATCCGCAGATCATCGCGACGATCCTCGTGCACCTCGACCGCGATCAGGCGTCCGAGATCGCGTCGTGCTTCACCGAGCGGCTGCGCAACGACGTGCTGCTGCGGATCGCGACGCTCGACGGCATCCAGCCGACCGCGCTGCGCGAGCTCGACGACGTGCTCACGGGCCTGCTGTCCGGCAGCGACAACCTGAAGCGCGCGCCGATGGGCGGCATCCGCACCGCGGCCGAGATCCTGAACTTCATGACGAGCGTGCACGAAGAAGCGGTGCTCGAGAACGTCAAGCAATACGATCCGGACCTCGCGCAGAAGATCATCGACCAGATGTTCGTGTTCGAGAACCTGCTCGAGCTCGAGGACCGCGCGATCCAGCTCTTGCTCAAGGAAGTGGAGTCGGAAGCGCTGATCGTCGCGCTGAAGGGCGCGCCGCCCGCGCTGCGGCAGAAGTTCCTGTCCAACATGTCGCAGCGCGCGGCCGAGCTGCTCGCCGAGGATCTCGACGCGCGCGGCCCGGTTCGCGTGTCCGAAGTCGAGACGCAGCAGCGCAAGATCCTGCAGGTCGTACGCAACCTCGCCGAGAGCGGCCAGATCGTGATCGGCGGCAAGGCGGAAGACGCGTATGTCTGATCGCACGAGCGCGTCGAGCAAGCCCGTCACCGCGTACCAGCGGTGGGAGATGGCTTCGTTCGATCCGCCGCCGCCCCCGCCGCCCGACGACGGCGGCGCGGCGGCGGCCGCGCTCGCCGCCGAACTGCAGCGCGTGCGCGACGCCGCGCACGCGGAAGGCCTCGCGGCCGGCCACGTCGAAGGCCAGGCGCTCGGCTATCAGGCAGGCTATGAACAAGGGCGCGCGAAAGGCTTCGACGACGGCCAGGCCGAGGCGCGCACGCAAGGCGCGCAGCTCGCCGCGCTCGCCGCATCGTTTCGCGACGCGCTCACGGGCGTCGAGCGCGATCTCGCCGAAGACATCGCGACGCTCGCGCTCGAGATCGCGCAGCAAGTCGTACGCCAGCACGTGCAGTACGACCCGGCCGCGCTGATCGCGGCCGCGCGCGAGGTGCTCGCCGCGGAGCCCGCGCTCGCCGGCGCGCCGCATCTGATCGTGAATCCGGCGGATCTGCCCGTCGTCGAGGCGTATCTGAGCGACGAGCTCGACACGCTCGGCTGGAGCGTGCGCACCGACGCGACGATCGAGCGCGGCGGCTGCCGCGCGCAGGCATCGACGGGCGAAATCGACGCGACGCTCACCACCCGCTGGGAGCGGGTCGCGGCCGCGATCGGCAAGGTGAGCGCATGGTGAGCGACGCATCCGGCGCGCTCGGCCGCGACGAACTCGACGCGCTCGAACGCGAGCTCGCGCTGGCGTCGCGCGGCCCCGAGCACGTCGATGCGGCCGCGCACGACATCGGCGCCGGCGCGCACCCTCATCACCCTCGCCCGCTCGCGGCGCCGCCCGCGACATCGCGCGCGGCGCTCGCGAATCCGCATCTCGCGCACTGGCGCGCCCATCTCGACGGCATGCGCGAGCGCAACGCGCGCGCGCTGCCGCTGCGTCCGTGCGGACGCCTCACGCGCGCGGCGGGTCTCGTGCTCGAAGCGATCGGGCTGCGCCTGTCGGTCGGCGCAGAATGCACGATCGAGCTGCCCCCGGGCAGCGCGCTGCCGTATGCGGAAGCCGAAGTCGTCGGCTTCGCGGGCGACCGCCTGTTCCTGATGCCGACCACCGCCGTCGCGGGCGTGCTGCCCGGCGCGCGCGTGTGGCCGCTCGAAAGCGCGCCCGTCGCCGATCCGCTCGCGGGCGCGAAGCGGCTGCCCGTCGGCTGGGAAATGCTCGGGCGCGTCGTCGACGCGTCGGGCCGCCCGCTCGACAATCTCGGGCCGCTCGCGTCGAAGGTCGACGCGCCGCTCGCCGCGCCGTCGATCAACCCGCTCGAACGCGAGCCGATTCATCACGTGCTCGACGTCGGCGTGCGCGCGATCAACACGCTCCTCACCGTCGGCCGCGGCCAGCGGATGGGCCTCTTCGCGGGCTCGGGCGTCGGCAAATCGGTGCTGCTCGGCACGATGGCGCGCTACACGAGCGCCGAGGTGATCGTGATCGGCCTGATCGGCGAGCGGGGCCGCGAAGTGAAGGAATTCATCGAGCAGATTCTCGGCGAGGACGGGCTCGCGCGCTCGGTCGTCGTCGCCGCGCCGGCCGACGTGTCGCCGCTCTTGCGGATGCAGGGCGCGGCGTACGCGACGTCGCTCGCCGAATACTTCCGCGACCAGGGCAAGCATGTGCTGCTCTTGATGGATTCGCTCACGCGCTATGCGATGGCGCAGCGCGAGATCGCGCTCGCGATCGGCGAGCCGCCCGCGACGAAAGGCTATCCGCCGTCGGTGTTCGCGAAGCTGCCCGCGCTCGTCGAGCGCACCGGCAACGGACCGGAAGGCGGCGGCTCGATCACCGCGTTCTACACGGTGCTCACCGAAGGCGACGACCAGCAGGACCCGATCGCCGATTCCGCGCGCGCGATCCTCGACGGCCACATCGTGCTGTCGCGCTCGCTCGCGGAAGCCGGCCACTATCCGGCGATCGACATCGAAGCGTCGATCAGCCGCGCGATGACCGCGCTGATCGACGACGCGCACCTCGACCGCGTGCGCCAGTTCAAGCAGATGCTGTCGCGCTACCAGCGCAACCGCGACCTGATCGCGGTCGGCGCGTACGCGCCCGGCCGCGACGCGCAGCTCGACCGCGCGATCGCGCTTTACCCGCGCATCGAATCGTTTTTGCAGCAAGGCTTTCGCGAATGCGCACCGTACGCGCCGAGCCTCGCCGCGCTCGATGCGCTGTTCGATATCGAAGGAGGCTGATCGCCATGGCCCAATCCTTTCCTCTGCAACTCCTGCTCGACCGCGCGCAGCACGATCTCGACGCCGCGACGAAGCAGCTCGGCCACGCGCAGCGCGAGCGCACCGACGCGCAGACGCAGCTCGACGCGCTCGTGCGCTATCGCGACGAATATCGCGTGCGCTTCGCCGAATCCGCGCAATCGGGGATGCCCGCCGGCAACTGGCGCAACTTCCAGGCGTTCCTCGACACGCTCGACGCGGCGATCGACCAGCAGCGGCGCGTGCTCGCCGCCGCGGAGACGCGCATCGACGCGGCGCGCCCCGAGTGGCAGGCGAAGAAGCGCACGCTCGGCTCGTACGAGATCCTGCAGGCGCGCGGCGCGCAACAGGAAGCAAAACGCGTCGCGAAACGCGAGCAGCGCGACGCCGACGAGCACGCGGCGAAAGTGCTGCGCATGCGCGCGGAAGCGGCGAAGTAAGCGCCGCGCCCATCGAACCCGAACACGAGATCCGACATGCCTCCTCTTCCCCTGATCGGTATGCTGCTCGGCGCGGCGAGCACGATGATCAAGTCGTCGTCCGGCTCCGCGGCGAACGCGTCCGGCTCGTCGAGCGCGTCGTCTGGCGATGCGTCGTCGGCCGCGCCGTTCGCGCAAACGCTCAAGCAGAGCGTGCAGACGCAGCGTCAGACCATCGCGAATGCGAACGTGAACGCGCAGAACGCCGGCAACACGACGAATGCCGCGGCGAACAACGCGGCGAATTCGTCCGGCTCCGGCGCGAGCGCGCAGACGACGGCGAGCGCGGGCAACGCGAAGAGCGCCGGCAAACCGGATGACGGGGACGACGACCCAACCGCGACGCAATCGGCGAGCGCCGACGCGGCGGCGCTCGCCGCAGCCGCATCGCTGCAAGCGCAGTTGCAAGCGCGGCCCGACGCACAGACGGCGCAGGCGGCGCAGACGGCCGCCGATGCGGCCGCCGCGCAAGCGGGCACGGGCGACGCCGCCCATCCGTCGACCACGATCGCGGCGGGCGCCGCTCAGGACAGCGCCGCTTCGTCCGATCGCGCCGGCGCGCAGCAGCCGATCGGCGATGCGCTGAATGCCGCGTTGAGCAAGCTCACGGGCGCCGGCAAGACGAGCGCGGCGACGACGCCCGCCGCGCTGCCGGCGAGCCAAGGCAACGCGCCGCTCGCCGCGAACGGCTCCGCATTCGACAAGATGCTCGCCGGCGCGAAGGCTCCGGGCATGCAAACCGCACTCACCGATGCGTCGGGTGCGACCCCCGCGGCCACCATGGCGAATACCGCCGCGAATGCGGCCCAGCCGGACGCGGCGGGCGCGCTCGCCGCGTTGCAGGACGCGGCCGATTCCGCGCGCGCGACGCTCGCCGCCTCGACCGCGCCGGCTGCGCTGCAACAGGCGGCGCCGGCCGCGCTCGCCACGAACGCAGCGGCGGCTTCGGCGGCGCCGACGCTCGCACCGCCCGTCGGCACGCCGGACTGGGCCGACGCGCTGAGCCAAAAGGTCGTGTTCCTGTCGAACGCGCATCAGCAGAGCGCGGAGCTCACGCTGAATCCGCCCGATCTCGGGCCGCTGCAAGTCGTGCTGCGCGTCGCGGACAACCACGCGCACGCGCTCTTCGTGTCGCAGCACGCGCAGGTGCGCGACGCGGTCGAAGCCGCGCTGCCGAAACTGCGCGAAGCGATGGAAGCGGGCGGACTCGGGCTCGGCAGCGCGAGCGTCAGCGACGGCGGCTTCGCGTCCGCGCAACAGCAGCAGACCCCGCAACGACAATCGTCGGACGCAGCCGCGACGCGACGCGCGTTCGGCGCGACGACGGCCGACGTCGCGCTCGACGACGTCTCAGCGACAACCTCCAGCGGCGCGACGCGACGCAGCGTCGGGATGGTCGACACGTTCGCCTGACGGCCGCGCCCGCGGCCGCCTGCACGGCAGCGCGCATCAGCCGCCGTGCGTCGCCGCGACCCGCTCGCGAGCGGGCGCGGCCTGCCCTTTGCGCGCGGCCACGATGAACTCCGCCGCGCGCTCGCCGATCATCACGGTCGGCGCATTCGTGTTGCCGCCGATCAGCGTCGGCATCACCGACGCATCGACGACCCGCAATCCTTCCACCCCGTTCACGCGCAATTGCGGGTCGACGACCGCGCGCGCATCGGTGCCCATCCGGCACGTGCCGACCGGGTGATAGATCGTGTCCGCGTGCTCGACGATCGCCGAGCGCAATTGCGCGTCGGTGTCGTTCGGATCGGTGTACAGCTCGCGCCCGCCTTGCGATGCGAGCGGCGCGGCGGACAGTATCTTGCGCATCGCCTTCGCGCCGCGGATCAGCAGGTCGAGATCGCGCTCGTCGCTGAAGAAGCGCGGATCGATGAGCGGTGCGACGCGCGCGTCGCTGCTCGCGAGCGCGACGTTGCCGCGGCTCTTCGGCCGCAGCGCGCACACGTGCAGCGAATAGCCGAAGCCCCAGTGCATGTTGCGGTTGTGGTCGTCGACGAGCGCCGTGCAGAAATGCAGTTGCAGATCGGGGCGATCGAGGCCGGGGTCGCTCTTGATGAAGCCGCCCGCCTCGGCGACGTTGCTCGTCATCATCCCTTCGCGCTTCGACAGGTAGCTGAACAGCGCGGGCGTCATCTTCGCGACGCCGCGCACGCAGATGCCGACGAGCTCGGACGAATTCACGCGCTTGTTGATGATGAAATCGATGTGATCGATCAGGTTCTCGCCGACGTCGGGCGCATCGTGCACGAGCGCGACGCCGTGACGGCGCAACTGCGCGGCGGGACCCACGCCGGAGCACATCAGCAGTTGCGGCGTATTGAACGCGCCTGCGGACAGAATGACTTCCGCGCGCGCGCCGAGCGTCTCGACGCGTCCGCCGCGCGCGACCTCGACGCCCGTCGCGCGCTTGCCGTCGAACACGACGCGCAGCACCGTCGCATCGACGATCACATGCAGGTTCGGCCGCGTGCGGCCGTACACATAAGCGCGCGCGACGCTGCAGCGCGCGCCGTCGCGGTGCGTGACCTGATAGAAGCCGACGCCTTCCTGATTCTCGCCGTTGAAGTCGTCGTTGAGCGGATAGCCCGCTTCGTGCGCGGCCGCGATGAATCGTTCGGAGAACGGATTACGGAAGCGCAGATCGGATACCGTGAGCGGGCCGTCCGCGCCGTGCCATTCGTTCGCGCCGCGCTCGTTGCCTTCCGCGCGGCGGAAGTACGGCAGCACGTCGCGCCATCCCCAGCCGGTGCAGCCGAGCTGCTCCCATTCGTCGTAATCGTGCGGATGGCCGCGCGTGTAGATCATCGCGTTGATCGCACTCGAGCCGCCGAGCCCGCGGCCGCGAGGCTGATAGCCGCGGCGTCCGCCGAGGCCCGGCTGCGGCACCGTTTCGTAGCCGTAGTTCGTGCCGAGCTTGAACGGCACGAGCGCCGCGATCCCCACCGGCATGTTGACGAGCAGATTGCGTTCGGTGTGACCGCCCGCTTCGATCAGCGCGATCGTCGCGTCCGGGCACGCATCGGCCAGGCGACCCGCGAGGCTCGATCCGCCGGACCCGGCCCCGACGATAATGTAGTCGTACTGCATGTCACGTCTCCCTGTTTGTCATCAACGGCGGCTGGAATCGCGATCGAGACAGCCGGCTTGCGTCGCCATGTTCGCGCATTTTAGGAACGCAAGACGAGCCGGGACATCCCGACTCAAGAGCGATTCCTCTAAACGGCGGCGTGAACTAAATTTAAGATGATCGGATTCGCCTCGCGCGGAGGATGCGGCCAACAGAAGCCGGGCCCCGCGAAATGGGAGACAAAGGCATGCAGCAAGACCTTCTGGCGGCGACGCACCGGGTGACGAACCAGGCGCCGCCGCTTCACGATTACAACGCGTTTGAAACGGATGCCGCGCTCGTGGCCGCCGTCGAACGGTACGGCGCGAGCTGGCATCAAACGGCGCTCGCGCGCGACGGCGCCGCGCTGACGACGCTCGACGCGCTCGCGCTCGCCGATCTCGCCAACCGGCACGCGCCCGAGCTGTCGACGCACAGCCCGCGCGGCGAGCGGATCGACGCACTCGAATTCCATCCGAGCTGGCACCGGCTGCTCGCGCTGCTGCGCGACGAAGGGCTGCACGCGCTGCCGTTCTCGGACCCGCGGCCGGGCGCGATGGTCGCGCGCTGCGCCGGGTATTTCCTGCATGCGCAACTCGAATCGGGCTCGCTGTGTCCGCTCACGATGACGTTCGCAAGCATTCCCGTGCTGCAGCGCGAGCCGGCCCTTTTTGCGACGCTGCGCGACAAGCTCTATTCCCGCGAGCACGACGCGCGCGACGCGCCGCTTCCGGAAAAGCGCACGATGATGGTCGGCATGGGAATGACCGAGAAGCAAGGCGGCTCCGACGTGCGCAGCAACGAGACGCAAGCGTATGCGCTCGGCGCGGGCGGACGCGGCGAAGCGTATCGGCTCGTCGGTCACAAATGGTTCTTCTCCGCGCCGCAATGCGACGCGCATCTCGTGCTCGCGCGCACGACGGAACACGCGGGCATCTCGTGCTTCTACGTACCGCGCTTTTCGCCGGACGGCACCAAGAACGCGGTACAGGTGCAGCGCCTGAAGGACAAGCTCGGCAACCGCTCGAACGCGAGCAGCGAAGTCGAATTCCTGAATGCGTACGGCGTGATGATCGGCGACGAAGGACGCGGCGTGCCGACGATCATCGAGATGGCGAACTACACGCGGCTCGATTGCGTGATCGGCAGCGCGGCGCTGATGCGCGCGGCGCTCGTGCAGGCGATCCACCATGCGCGGCATCGCAGCGCATTCGGCCGCCTGCTCGCCGATCAGCCGCTGATGCGCAACGTGCTCGCCGATCTGGCGCTCGAATCGGAAGCGGCGACCGCGCTCTTCATGCGGCTCGCGCATGCGTTCGAAGAGGATGCGTCGGCGCGCTCGCCGCAGGCGCGCGGCTGGCGCCGCATCGTCACGCCGGCCGCGAAGTTCTGGGTCTGCAAGCGCACGCTCGAATTCACCGGCGAAGCGATGGAAGTGTGGGGCGGCAACGGCTACGTCGAGACCGCGCCGATGGCGCGCTTCTATCGCGAAGCGCCCGTCAACTCGATCTGGGAAGGATCGGGCAACGTCATGTGTCTCGACGTGCTGCGCGCGATCGAGCGCGAGCCCGACGCGGCCGCCGCGCTCTTCGCCGAATGGCGGGATGCGGCAAAGCACAGCGCGCCGCTCGCCGATGCGCTCGCGGAATTGACGCGCCTTCTGTCCCTCGAACCCGAGCAGCGCGAAGCGTGCGCGCGCCGGATCGCACAACGCATCGCACTCGTCGCGCAGGCCTCGCTGCTGCTGCGCGACGGGCCGCCCGCCGTCGCCGAGGCGTTCGTCGCCACGCGCTTCGGCGACGCCAGCAGCGAAACCGGACGCGTTTATGGAACGCTGCCGGCCACCTTCGATCACGCCGCGCTCATCGAGCGGGCGTTCCCGGCCTGAATGCCGGCCACACCCGTATCGCACTGGAGACGCCATGAAGAACGATCTGCCCGGTTTAGCCACCCTCGACGCACTGCTGCGCGACCAGCGCGCCGCATATCTGCGCGCGCCGTATCCGTCGTGGGCAACGCGCGCCGACCACCTGCGCGCACTGCGCAAGATGCTGCTCGACAACCGCGACGCGCTCGCGGCGGCGATCAGCGCGGACTTCGGCCATCGCGCGAAGGAGGAAGTGCTGATGTCCGAAATCTGGCTCGCGAAAGAGGAAATCGACGAAGCGCTCAAGCACGGCAAGCGCTGGATCAAGCCGAAGAGCCGGGCGATGAACAAATGGATGCGCCCGGCGCGCGCGAAGGTGATGCCGCAGCCGCTCGGCGTCGTCGGCATCGTCGTGCCGTGGAACTACCCGGTGCTGCTCGCCGCGGGGCCGCTCATCTGCGCGCTCGCCGCGGGCAACCGCGCGATCATCAAGATGTCCGAACTGACGCCGCGCACGTCGCAGCTGTTCGAGGAACTGATCGCGAAGACCTTCGCGCGCGATCACGTCGCGGTCGTCAACGGCGATGCTGAAATCGGCGCCGCGTTCAGTGGGCTGCCGTTCGATCACCTGCTCTTCACCGGCTCGACGAACGTCGGCCGCCACGTGATGCGCGCGGCCGCCGAACACCTGACGCCCGTCACGCTCGAGCTCGGCGGCAAGTCGCCCGTGATCGTCGGGCCGCGCGCACGCTTCGACGCGGCGGTCGATGCCGTCATCACCGGCAAGACGCTGAACGCGGGCCAGACCTGCATCGCGCCCGACTACGTGCTCGTGCCGCGCGGCAAGGAAGCAGCGTTCGTCGCGCGCGCGAGAGAGCGGATGGCGAAGCTCTATCCGAACCTGTCGACGAACCCGGACTACACGTCGATCGTTTCCGAGCGTCACTTCGCGCGGCTGCAGCGGCTCGCGAGCGAAGCGCAGGAAGCGGGCGCGCAGCTCCATCCGCTCGCCGACGCGGTACCCGATCCCGCGCTGCGCCGGCTGCCGCCCGTCCTCGTCACGCAGGCGCCCGACGCGTCGCAGTTGATGCAGGAGGAGATCTTCGGGCCGCTGCTGCCGATCGTCCCGTACGACACGCTCGACGATGCGATCGCCTACGTGAACGCGCGCCCGCGGCCGCTTGCGCTGTATCTGTTCGACGAAGACCGCGCGACCGTCGAGCGCGTGATGCGCGACACGATCTCGGGCGGCGTGACGGTCAACGACACGCTGATGCACATCGCGTGCGGCACGCTGCCGTTCGGCGGCGTCGGCGCGAGCGGGATGGGCGCGTACCACGGCTACGACGGCTTCGTCACGTTCTCGAAGATGAAGCCCGTGCTCACGCAGCCGCGTCTCAACACGCGCGGCATGATCGCGCCGCCGTACGGCAAACGCTTCGCCGCGATTCTCAAGATGATGCTGAAGTTCTGACGCGTCGCCGCCGAGGCCGGACGACCGAAGGGCCGCAGCGCCTGCACATGGCGCAGCCGCCGCTGTCCCGGCAAGTGCGCCTGCTCGAGCACCAGATCGGCACCGAGTTGCTCGAGCGCACGCGCCGCTCGGTGAAGCTGACGGCGGCCGGGCGCAGCTTCCTGCCCGATGCGGCCCGCATTCTGCGACTCACCGACGAAGCGGCGGCGAGCCGCGCGACGCGTCGCGACGGGCGCGGCCGGCACGCTCGCGATCGGCTTCACCGCGTCGGTCGGCTATGGCTTGCTGCCGTCGCTCGTGAGCGCGGTGCGCGCCGCGTCGCCGGACGTGCGGCTGACGCTGAAGGAGATGGTGAGCGGCGCGCATCTGGAAGCGCTCGACGCGCGGCTGATCGACGTCGGGCTGCTGCGCCCGCCCGTCGAGCACGGCGAGCTCGCATCGGTGCCGTGCGTGCGGGAGGCGCTCGTGCTCGCGTTGCCGGAGGCGGCCGCCGACGCATGGCCGAAGCGCCCGACGCTGCGCGATTGCGAGGGCCGGCCGCTGCTGATGTACTCGCCGTACGAGGCGCACTATTTCCACCAACTGGTGAGCGGACTGTTCGAGCGCGCCGAGGTGCTGCCCGACATCGTCGAATACGTGAGCCAGATCCATTCGATGCTGGCGCTGGTGCGCGCGGGCATCGGCGCCGCGCTGATTCCGGCGGCGGCGTCGATGCTGCACTTCGAGGGGGTCGTCTATCGGCCGGTGCGCACGACGCCGGCGAAGCCCGTCGAGCTGATGCTCGCGTGTCGGAAGGACAACGACAATCCGGTGTTCGGCGCGCTGAAGGACGTGCTGCGCAAGTCGCTCACGGGCGGCCGTCGAAGCAGGGCGTCGGCGCCGCCGACGCCTGCAAGGGACGCGATGACGCGCGTGCGAAGCGAGCCTCGTCGCATGCGACGCGATCAATCGATCGTTAGGGAAGCTGACGTTATGGAATCGCGAAGACTGCGGCGCACACGCCCATGATGTCGATCGAGTGCAGGCCGCGCCCGACCGGCCCGGCGAACGTCACACGGGCCACAACGGTCCTTCCTGCATCGCGCCGATCTGCTCGCGCAATTCGAGCACGCGCGCCTCCCAATAGCGATGCGTGTTGAACCACGGAAACGCGGCCGGAAACGCGGGATCGTCCCAGCGGCGCGCGAGCCACGCCGCGTAATGAATGAGCCGCAGCGTGCGCAGCGCCTCGATCAGATGCAGCTCACGCGGATCGAATTCGCAAAAGTCCTCGTAGCCGGCGAGCAGATCGGCAAGCGCGCGCGTCGCGTCCGGCCGGTCGCCCGGCAGCAGCAGCCACAAGTCCTGCACGGCGGGCGCCATCCGGCTGTCGTCGAAGTCGACGAAGTGCGGGCCCGCGTCGGTCCACAGCACGTTGCTCGGATGGCAGTCGCCGTGCGCGCGCAGCATCCGCACGTCGCCCGCGCGCTCGTACGCTTGCGCGATGCCTTCCAGTGCGAGCGTCACCGCCGCTTCATAAGCAGGCCGAACGTCGTCCGGCACGAAGTCGTGCGACATCAGGAAGTCGCGCGGCTCGTAGCCGAACGTATCGATATCGAGCGTCGGCCGCGCGACGTACGGCTTCGTCGCGCCGACCGCGTGAATGCGACCGATGAAACGGCCGAGCCACTCGAGCGTGTCGCGACGATCGAGCTCGGGCGCGCGACCGCCGCGCCGCTCGAAGATCGCAAAGCGAAAGCCTTCGAATTCGTGCAGCGTGCGGCCGTCGAACGCGAGCGCCGGTACGGCCGGAATCTCGCGCGCCACCAGTTCGGCGACGAACGCATGCTCTTCGAGGATCGCGTCGTTCGGCCAGCGATGCGGACGATAGAACTTCGCGACGATCGGCGGCCCATCTTCGATGCCTGCCTGATAGACGCGGTTTTCGTAGCTGTTGAGCGCGAGCAGGCGCCCGTCGGTGCGCGAACCGGCGGGGATCAGCACGCTGTCGAGCGCGTCGAGAACACGCTCCGGCGTGAGACCTGCAAAAGGCAAGCCGGCGTTGTCGCCGGCTGCGGTGGATTCGGAAGTGGCGTCGGTCATGCCCCGCATTGTGCCGCGCGCGAGGCCGAAAGACGAGCGGTCAGTGCAGCGCCGCGCCCGCGGGAAGCACGGATTCGCCGGTGTCGATCAGATCCTCGAGAAAGAATGGCTCGGTATTGAGCTCCTTGGATTCGCCCGGCACGCCCGCGTACCAGGTCACCATCGCCATGTCCCCGAGAATGCGCTGGACGATGCCGCGCGCGCCTTTCGGCACGGCGATGTGGGTGGTGCAGACAATCGAACCGACATGCATGATGTTTCCCCGCTTTCAAAGCCGGCCGCGTGCTGCCCGGCCGGAAATACCCGAATTGCGCATCCATGCGGCGACGGTTGCGCGTATCCCATTGTTCACCGTTCATGGAATCGCGAAAACGCGAGCTGACGACAAAGGTACCGCCAATTCGCGGGATGCGTCGATTACGCCGCCGCGACGCCGCCATTATTACGGCAGCGCGTCGCTCCATCATACCCTGACGCGCGCGACCGCCATTCGGCGATTGATTCTGAAGTGCGGCCAAAAGCCAACGCCTCATCTGACGAAACGACGCCGAACGAACAACCGGCGTATCGTTTAGGTTTGCTTCGCTTGGAGAATCAGCGTGACTGTATCATCCGGCGCGCCGCGGCGCGCCGCCCGCGCGCGTCAGGACGACGCATCGGCCGTCGAGCGCGCGCCGTCCGCTTCGTCCGCTTCGTCCGCTTCGTCCGCGCCGTCCGCGCCGTCCGCGCCGTCCGCTTCGTCCGCGCCGTCCGCGCCGTCCGCTTCGTATCTCGAACGCGGCTCGCGCAGCTACTGGCACGCGAGCCTCGCGCTGCTGTTCGCCGGCTACGCGACGTTTTCGCTGCTCTACTACGTGCAGCCGCTCTTGCCCGAGTTCTCGAACACGTTCGGCGTGAGCCCCGCGCAGAGCAGTCTCGCGCTGTCGTTCGCGACCGCCGCGCTCGCCGCCGCGGTCTTCGTCGCAGGCTTCATCTCCGAAGCGCTGAGCCGTCACAAGCTGATGACGGCATCGCTCACCGCATCGTCGCTCCTCACGCTCGCCGCCGCGTTCGCGCCGCATTGGCATCAGTTGCTGATCCTGCGCGCGCTGACGGGACTCGCGCTCGGCGGCGTGCCCGCGGTCGCGATGGCGTATCTCGCGGAAGAAGTGCATCCGGACGGGCTCGGACTCGCGATGGGTCTCTACGTCGGCGGCACCGCGATCGGCGGGATGGCGGGGCGCGTGATCACCGGCATTCTCACCGGTCTGTTCTCGTGGCGCGTCGCAGTCGGCGTGATCGGCCTGCTCGGTCTCGCATCGATGCTCGCGTTTCGCACGCTGCTGCCGCCGTCGCGGCACTTCACGCCGCGCCGCGGCCTCAACCTCGCGCATCATCGCGCGTCGCTCGCCCACCATCTCGGCAAGCGGCGCGAACTGCCCGTGCTGTTTCTGATGGCGTTCGTGCTGATGGGCAGCTTCGTCACGCTCTACAACTACATCGGCTATCGGCTGCTCGCGCCGCCGTATTCGATGGGCCAGACGACGATCAGCGCGATCTTCGTCGTCTATCTGACGGGCGTCATCGCGTCGCCGCTGTCGGGGCGACTCGCCGATACGCTCGGCCGCGGCCGCGTGCTGATCGCAAGCCTCGTCGTGATGCTCGCGGGCGTCGCGCTGACGCTGCTCCATCCCGTCGCCGCGATCGCCGCGGGCATCGCGTGCGTGACGTTCGGCTTCTTCGCCGGCCACGCGGTCGCGAGCGGCTGGGTCGGCCGGCTCGCGCAGCACGGCAAGGGCCAGGCCGCGGCGCTCTATCTGCTCGCGTATTACATCGGCTCGAGCGTCGTCGGCTCGTTCGGCGGACGCTTCTGGAGCACGCTCGACTGGCCGGGCGTCGCGATGCTCGTCGGCGCGTTGCTCGTGCTGGGTGTCGTCGCGGCGACTTGGCTGCGCGTGCGCGAACGCGTCGGCGCCGCTTGACGGCATGACGCCGCCGAAGCGATTGCCAAGCGACGCATCGATGCGCTACCTTTGACGCTCTTGCATTTCCTTTCCCACTCGCCGCGATGAAACCCTCGTTGCCCGCCCGCGCCGTATCGAAGCCGTCAATCGCACGGCTGCCGCGCGCGTGCGCGCATCGTCCGCCTGCCGCTTTGCCGCGCGTCGGCGCGCCGCCTCCTCCGGCCGCGCTGCTCGGCTGACCGCCGCGCAACTTCTCTCGCTCTCCGTTCGCCGCTGACCGAACCGTTCCGCGCGCTCGTGCGCGGCGTATTCGCGCGCGCGTGCGTTCGGAGCGTTCCGATCCGATCGACAGGTGGATTTCAGATGGCTTCAGTCAAACCCGCGCTCGCTGCGCATGGTGCGACGTCGCTCTTCGTGCTGCTGTGGAGCAGCGGAGCGATCTTCGCCGAACTCGGCCTGCGGCATGCGTCCGCATTCGCTTTCCTGATCGCGCGCTTCGCGCTCGCATCGCTCGTTCTGCTCGTGCTGTCGCTCGCGCGACGCCGCTGGCTGCCGCCGCCCGGCGCGCGCCGCACGACGGTCGCGACCGGGCTGCTGCTCACGGGCGGCTACTCGATCCTGTATCTGCTCGCGCTCGAGCGCGGGCTCGCGCCCGGCATCCTCGCGACGATCCTCGGCGTGCAGCCGATCCTCACGCTCGTCGTACTCGAACGCCGCGCATCGGGCGCGCGGCTCGCGGGACTCGCACTCGCGCTGATCGGCTTGAGCCTCGTCGTCTACCGGAGCATTGCGGGCGGCGACGCGCCGGTGTCGGGCGCCGCGTGCGCACTCGGCGCATTGCTCGCGATCACGACAGGCGCGCTGCTGCAAAAACGCGTGCGCGCGGCGCCGATCGACGTGCTGCCGCTGCAGAACGCACTCGGCCTCGGGCTGTGCGTGCTGATCGCGCCGTTCGAGCCGATCTCGTTCGAAGCGAGCTGGTCGTTCGTGCTGCCGCTCGCATGGCTCGGCATCGTGATCTCGGTGTTCGCGCAGTTGCTGTTCTATCGGCTGATGCAGCAAGGCGACCTCGTCGACGTGACGAGCCTTTTCTATCTCGTCCCGGTCGTCACCGCGCTCATGGATGCCGCGTGGCTCGGCAATCGTCTCGCGCCGCTTGAGATCGTCGGCATGATCGCGATTCTCGCGGGGCTCGCGCTCGCGTTCCGACGCACCGCGCGCGAATGACGGCGGCCTGAAGACAAGGCGCCCGCACTGCAACATGCGGGCGCCTTGTTCACTGCGTCGCAACACGAGAAAGCAATTAGAAAGACGAAATGAAAGCGTATCGCCAGATTGTTCGCAATCAACCCAGCAAACTGCGAATTTTCGTCGCGCTACGAGGCTTCGGATAGCCCCAAATCGCCGGCCGTTACCTATACTCGAAGCAACCGGCCGCCCCGCACGCGACCGGGCCAGACAAGAAAGGAGACACGCATGTCGACTTACTTCACGATCGGCGACTTCATCCTGCTGATCCCGATGGCGCTCGCCGGCGCGCTGTTCCTCGGCGCGATCCCGTGCGCGACCGAATTCCGTCATAACGTACTGCGCGTGCTCGGCGCGATGCTCGGCATGGCCGTCGCCGTGCTGCTGGTCGAAGGGCTCCCCGCGCTAATCTAGCCGCGACGCCCGCGCCACGCACATCCGCCTGCGCCGCATTCGGCACGCCGGAAACCGGCAGCAGGCACGTCGTCAGGATGACTACCGATCAGATCGCCTGATCGGTGGACGGCTTTTCCCACAAGTTGATCCCGCCTTCCGTCGCATAGCGATCGATTTCGGCGATCTCATCGTCGCTGAATGCGAGCTGCTGGAGCGCCGCCACGTTTTCGCGCACCTGCTCCGCGCGGCTCGCGCCGATCAACGCGGACGTCACGCGCCGATCGCGCAGCACCCACGCGAGCGCCATTTGCGCGAGACTCTGGCCGCGCCGCTGCGCGATCTCGTTCAGCTTGCGCACGTGATCGAGGTTCTGCACGCTCAGGTGATCGTCCTTCAACGATCCGCCGCCCGGCTTGTTGATTCGCGCATCGGCTGGCACGCCGTTCAGGTACTTCGACGTCAGAAGCCCCTGCGCGAGCGGCGTGAACGCGATGCAGCCAGAACCCGTCTCGTCGAGCGCATCGAGCAGTTCGCGCTCGATCCAGCGATTGAGCAGATTGTACGCGGGCTGGTGAATCAGGAGCGGCACCTTGTATTCGGCGAGCAGTTTCGCGATCTCGCGCGTCTTCGCCGCCGAATACGACGAGATCCCGATGTAGAGCGCCTTGCCCTGCTGCACGGCCGTCGCGAGCGCGCTCGCAGTTTCCTCGAGCGGCGTGTGCGCATCGAAGCGGTGCGAGTAGAAGATGTCGACGTAGTCGAGCCCCATCCGTTGCAGGCTCTGATCGAGGCTCGCGAGCACGTACTTGCGCGAGCCGCCGCCGCTGCCGTACGGACCGGGCCACATGTCCCAGCCGGCCTTCGTCGAAATCAGGAGTTCGTCGCGATACGGCTTGAAGTCCTCGCGCAGCAGCCGGCCGAAGTTCGTTTCGGCGCTGCCGTACGGCGGCCCGTAGTTGTTCGCGAGATCGAAATGGGTGATGCCGAGATCGAATGCGGTGCGCATGATCTCGCGCTGCGTCGAGATCGGCGTCGTGTCGCCGAAGTTGTGCCACAAGCCGAGCGAAAGCGCCGGCAGTTTGAGCCCGGATTTGCCGCATACGCGATACTGCATGTCCGCATAGCGCTCGGAAGCTGCTTCGTAGGCCATCTGAATTCCCGTCAGGACGTTGAACGAGGCCGGACGCGATCCGGCCGGACGAACCTCAGCCGGCCATGTTAGCCAACGATCGCGAATCGTGCAGCAATGCGCTGCCGCGATGGACGCGACGGCGGCGCTCCCCTACACTGCGGCGTCTTCATCATCCGATTCAGCGAGGATTTTCATGACTCGAGCGATTTCCGTTGCGCTCATCGTCGGCGGCGTCGTGCTGCTGTATTTCGGTGGCCAGTCGTTTCATTCGATCAACGACGGCATCGCACGCTTCTTCACCGGCTCGCCTTCGACAAAGACGACCATGCTGATCGCGGGCGGCGTCGTCGCGACGCTCGTCGGGCTGATCGGCCTGTCGATGCCGAGCGGCAAGCGCTGACGCGCTCGCGCTTTCGGCACTGCCCCAAGACGAAAACGGGCGGCCCGCATGCGGCCGCCCGGTCGTTGTCCGATCATCAGTTGCTTGCGCGCGATGCAAGGCCGCGCGCATCCGATCCCGCATGAGACGAACGCGCGACACGCGACGCATCGCTAATCGCGAATCACGCCGCTCCCGGCCGCCGCCGCGAACGGCGAACTAGAAGCGCACTTCCGGCTTCGACGCCGAGCGCGAGCCCGGAACCGGTCGATTGCTGTCGCCGTGGTAGGTGAACACGAGCGAGAACTTCACCTGATCGGTGCGGTTCTGACCCGCCGAATGCAGCGTGTTGCAGTGGAAGAACACGACGTCGCCCGCGGCGAGCTCCGGACACACTGCCTGGTCGATCAACTGCCGGTTCGCCGGCACGTCGCCGCGGAAAAACTTCGCTTCGTCGAAGCTCTCCGGCCCGAATTCCGCGCCATGCGAGCCCGGCACGAGCCACAGCGCGCCATTCTCGTTCGTCTCTGGCCCGAGCGCGAGCCACACGGACACGAGGTCCGGACGCTCGAACGACCAGTAGCGCACGTCGCGATGCCAGCCGGTCAGGCTGCCGTATGCCGGATGCTTCGTCATCATGCAGTTGTGATGCGCGCGCGACAGCATCGGCGTCTCGCCGAAATACGCACGCATCCACGCGGCGATCTCGGGCGCCGTCGCGCGCTCGGCGAACGCTTCGTCGCGCGCGTACGCGTCGAGCAGGCGCCGCACCGTATGGCCGCCCGGCGCGTGCCGCGATTCGGGCGCGCCCGGATAGCGCAAGTCGGCCTCGAATTCGAGCGGCTGCGCCGCTTCGTGCAATTGCCGCTCGGCAATCGCCTTCAGTTGCGCGCACCGCTCGGGCGCCACGAGCCCCGGAGCAACGACGAAGCCGCGCTCGCGCAGCGTCTGGACCTGCGTGTGAATCAACTCCGGGTGCAAGGAAGACATGGGATGTTCGACATAATTTTTATCAACGATCGATTGTAAAGCGGACGTGCTCGACATGCTCGGCCGCGACGCCGCCAAGCGGAAAACGGCGCGCGATCGCAGCGGCGAATTTGATGTAACGCAAAGGAACTGCCGGCCGCGCGCGCGCCACTAAGTTCGGCAGGCCCGCGCGCCACGCGCCTGCGCACAAGGGTTAGCGCGACTTTTTGGCGTCACGAATCGCCTGTAGCCTCGACGCACCTGCTAGTTTTCGCGGGCAGCGGCGCACCGATGCTTTCGGTACGATGGGTTCGACCCGTGCCGCATAACGGCCGTTTTTACATTCGCGCCCCGAAATGGGCGCAATCTACGAGCGAATTATTTTCGTCATGCCTTTCCGACTGACTTCCCGTCTTCACCGCACCCCGAAGAGCGCGCCGTCGGCGCCGCACCGGATCGTGCGCGCGTTGCGCCACCACAGCGCCCGGGCGAGCGTGCTCGCCGAGCGCGCTCGCCAGCACCAGCCGCGGCTCGACGGCCTGCGCGCGTGGCTGCACGCGTTCCTGTCGCTGATGAGTGCGCATGCGGCGGCACGCCGCACCGCGCTGCGCTCGCTGCTGCAAAAGCCGGCGTTGCGACTGCGCGTGCCGTCGCTGCATCGCGCGAGCGTCGCGCCGCCCCGGATCAACCGGCCGCGCCGTCTCGCAGCGAGCACCGGCTGGTTCGTGTTCGCCGCGCGCTGAACGCGCGAAGCACGCGGCAATTCGCCGCGTCCCGCAAGCCGCATGCCGCGACGAACGCAGGCAACGCCGAAGCAGGACGCGAGCGAAGCCGAAATGAAAAAACCCCGGCCGAGACCGGGGTTTTTGTTTGCTACGGCGAACCGTGCGTCAGGCGACTTGCACGGCCGGCTCGACGCCAGCCGCTTCGGCGAGCACGAGCGCCTTGTCGGCGGCTTCCCACGAGAATTCCGGCTCTTCGCGGCCGAAGTGGCCGTAGGCGGCGGTCTTCTCGTAGATCGGACGCAGCAGGTCGAGCATCTGGATGATGCCCTTCGGACGCAGGTCGAAGTGCTCGCGGACGAGCTTCGTGATCGTCTCGTCAGACACGCGGCCGGTGCCGAACGTATTGACCATCACCGAGGTCGGCTCGGCGACGCCGATCGCGTACGACACCTGGATCAGCGCGCGCGACGCGAGGCCCGCGGCGACGATGTTCTTCGCAACGTAGCGGCCCGCGTAAGCAGCCGAGCGGTCGACCTTCGACGGATCCTTGCCCGAGAACGCACCGCCGCCGTGCGGGGCCGCGCCGCCGTACGTGTCGACGATGATCTTGCGGCCGGTCAGCCCGCAGTCGCCTTGCGGGCCACCGATCACGAAGCGGCCGGTCGGGTTCACGAGGAACTTGATGTCGCCCTTGATCAGGTCGGCGGGCAGCGTCGGCTTGATGACCTCTTCGATCACCGCTTCACGCAGCGCGGGCAGTTCGATGTCCGGCGCGTGCTGCGTCGACAGCACGACGGTGTCGATCGAATGCGGCTTGCCGTCGACGTAGCGGACCGTCACCTGCGACTTCGCGTCCGGACGCAGCCACGGCAGGCGGCCGTCGCGGCGCAGGTTCGCCTGGCGCTCGACGAGGCGGTGCGACAGGTGGATCGGCAGCGGCATCAGCTCGGGCGTTTCGTCGCACGCATAGCCGAACATCAGGCCCTGGTCGCCTGCGCCTTGATCGAGGTTGTTGTCGTGCGCGCGGTCGACGCCT
This sequence comes from Burkholderia sp. ABCPW 14, assembly GCF_001523835.1. Lineage (NCBI taxonomy): Bacteria > Pseudomonadati > Pseudomonadota > Betaproteobacteria > Burkholderiales > Burkholderiaceae > Burkholderia > Burkholderia sp. ABCPW 14. The sequence goes on from NZ_LOVS01000034.1 coordinate 34,267, forward strand.
TGCGCGATGTCCGGCGATTGCTTGTCGTACGCGACGAGCACCGCGCAGCCCCGGTAGTCGATGCCGTAATCTGTGTTGTCGTAGCCGATGCGCTTGATCGTGTCGCGGGCGATCTGGATGTAGTCGATGTTCGCCGTCGTCGTGATTTCACCGGCCAGCACGACGAGGCCGGTGTTGCACAGCGTTTCGGCTGCGACACGGGAATACTTGTCTTGCGCGAGGATTGCGTCGAGGATCGCGTCGGAGATTTGGTCCGCGACCTTGTCCGGATGGCCTTCGGAAACGGATTCGGACGTAAAGAGATAATCGTTTGCCACGTTCTCAGGCTCCTGTTTTGGTTACGGTTGAAGTTCACGTAGCCAGCTTCCTGAGGCCCGAAGTGGCGACGCTTTAGCGGATTTCCTGCGCCGTGGACGCTTGTCGCGCCCGCCGGCTTCGCCCCGCAAGTTGTCAGTTAACTCGGCGAAGCCCGTATTATAGCGGCTTTCTCGAATTGTCACAGAGCGTCGATCGTGTTGCCCCTTCCGCTGTCCTTCAACCCTGTTCTCATCGCGCCGGCCGTCCGGATCGACGGAGGATTCGCATGCTAGGCCGTCTCGGCACGCAGCTCGCCGTCGCATTCCTCAAATTCCTCGCGGTCCTGCCCTACGGATTGACCGCGCGCCTCGGCGACGGCCTTGGCTGGCTGCTCTATCGGATCCCCAGCCGGCGAAAGCGCATCGTACACATCAATTTGAAACTTTGCTTCCCTGATTGGAGCGACGCGCGCCGCGAGGAAGTGGCCGGCCAGCACTTCCGGCACGCGATCCGCAGCTACGTCGAGCGCAGCTATCAGTGGTTCGCGTCGGAAGAAACCTTCCGCAAGCTGTACACGGTCGAGAGCGAGATCGACCTCACCGATCCGGACATGCCGCCGACCCTGCTGCTCGGCTTCCATTTCGTCGGCATCGAAGCCGGCTCGATGGCGATCAATCTCGCGCTCGGCCGCATATGCGGCTCGCTCTATACGCCGATGAAGAATCCTTTGATCGAAGCCGCGGCCAAGGCCGGCCGCAGCCGCTTCGGCGCGGAGCTGGCGAGCCGGGCGGACAACGCCCGCGTCGTGCTGCGCTGGCTGCGCGACCGCAAGCCGGTGATGCTCGGCGCCGACATGGACTACGGGCTGCGCAACTCGACCTTCGTGCCGTTCTTCGGCGTCCCGACCTGCACGCTGACGGCTGTCGGCCGCTTCGCGCAGGTCGGCCGTGCGCAGGTCGTGCCGTTCATCGGCGAAGTGCTGCCCGATTACAAGGGTTATCGGCTGAAAGTGTTCAAACCTTGGGAAAATTATCCGACGGGCGACGACGATCTCGACGCGCGCCGGATGAACGCATTCCTCGAAGCGCAGATCCCGCTGATGCCCGAGCAGTACTACTGGGTGCACAAGCGCTTCAAGACGCGCCCGCCCGGCGAGCCGAGCTTCTATTGACCTCGCCGCCGCGGCATACAATAGCGCCCATGAAACTCTCGTTTACCAAGATGCACGGCGCGGGCAACGACTTCGTCGTGCTCGACGGCTACACCCGCGCGCTGCCCACGCTCACCGGCGCGCAGGTGCGCGCGCTCGCCGACCGCCACTTCGGGATCGGCGCCGATCAGCTCTTGCTCGTCGAAAAGCCGACCGTCGAAGGCGCCGATTTCAAATACCGGATCTTCAACTGCGACGGCGGCGAGGTCGAGCACTGCGGCAACGGCGCGCGCTGCTTCGTCAAGTTCGTCCGCGACAACGGGCTCACCGACAAGGCGAGCGTGCGCGTCGAAGTGAAGCACGGCGTGATCACGCTGACGATGCAGGACAACGGCGAGGTCGTCGTCGACATGGGCGCGCCGGTATTCGAGCCGGCTCGCGTGCCGTTCGACGCGAGCGGCCTCGATGGCCGCCGCGAAGGCGCCGACACGCTGTGGCCGCTCGACGTGAACGGCGCGACGCGCTGGATCTCGGTCGTGTCGATGGGCAATCCGCACGCGGTGCAGATCGTCGACGACGCCGAGGCGTTCCCGGTGCTCGTCGACGGGCCCGCGATCGAGCGCCATCCGCGCTTTGCCCAGCGCGTGAACGCGGGCTTCATGCAGCGCGTGTCGCGCCACGAGGTGAAGCTGCGCGTCTACGAGCGCGGCGCGGGCGAGACGCTCGCGTGCGGCACGGGCGCGTGCGCAGCGGTCGCGGCGGGCATCCGGCGCGGGCAACTCGATTCGCCCGTCACGGTCCATACGCATGGCGGCACGCTGACGATCTCGTGGGACGGCGCGCGCGACGAAAGCGCGCCGCTGCTGATGGCCGGCCCGGCGACGACCGTCTTCGAAGGCGTGATCGACCTGTCCGTCCGGCCTTTTGTTGTCTGACCTTTCATTTGCTGAAGCTGAACGAAGCGCCATGAACGATCGCGAAGTCGCCGACTACCTGCTCGCCAACCCCGAATTCTTCGCCACGCACGCGGAGCTGCTCGCGACGATCAAGCTCGCGAACCCGCACGGCAAGGCGGCCGTGTCGCTGCAGGAGCGGCAGATGGAGATGCTGCGAGACAAGAACAAGCATCTCGAACGCCGGCTCGCCGAGCTGTTGCGCTACGGCCACGAGAACGACGGGCTCGCCGCGAAATTCAACCGCTGGACCGCGCGCGTGATCGCCGAGCGCGATCCGTACGCGCTGCCGCGCTCGATCGCGGGCGGCCTCGCCGACATGTTCGACGTGCCGCAGACGGCGCTGAGGCTCTGGGATGTCGCCGACACCTACGCGCAAGCCGATTTCGCGCGCAACGTCGGCGAGGAAGTGCGGCTCTTCACGAACAGCCTTGCGACCCCTTATTGCGGAGCGAATACCGGCTTCGAGGCCGCGCAGTGGCTCGCGCCCGTCGCGGCCGCGCCAGCCGTCGACGGCGGCGACGCGCCCGCCGCGAGCGGCGCCGCCGAATCGGTCGCGCTGATCGCGCTGCGCGCGCCCGCAGCGGGCGACGGCGCGAGCGCGTTCGGCCTGCTCGTGCTGGGCTCGCCGGACCCGCGGCGCTTCCACGACGGGATGGGCACCGATTTCCTCACGCAGATCGGCGCGCTCGCGAGCGCGGCGCTCACGCGCCTGCTGCCGCACTGACGGCCGCGCAGAGCGCCTCGCCTCCCGACCGCGCCATGGCCGCCGACCCGATCGCCGACTACCTGTCGAACCTGCGGCACGTCAGGAAGCTGTCGGACCACACGCTGCGCGCGTACGCGCACGAGCTCGACGAGCTGAAGAAGCTCGCGAACGGCCGGCCGTTCGAAAGCCTGACGGCCGTCGACGTGCGCAGCGCGGTCGCGCGCGCGCATGCGGGCGGCCTGTCGGCGCGCTCGATCTCGCACCGGCTGTCCGCATGGCGCGCGTTCTACCGCTGGTTCGCGCAGCACGTCGAGATGAACGCGAATCCGGTGGCGACGATCCGCGCGCCGAAGCGCGCGAAGCTGCTGCCGAAGGCATTGTCCGTCGACGACGCAGCCGCGCTGATGGACGCACCGACGTCCAGCACCGCCGAGAGCCTGCGCGACCACGCGATCCTCGAGCTGTTCTATTCGTCCGGGTTGCGGCTCGCCGAGCTGATCGGCCTCGACGTCGCGTACGTGAGAAACGGCGAGCATCGCTCCGAAGGCTGGCTCGACCTCGCCGAAGCGGAAGTCACGGTGCGCGGCAAGGGCGACAAGGAGCGCAAGGTGCCCGTCGGCCGCAAGGCGATCGACGCGCTCAACGCATGGCTCGCGGTGCGCGGCGAGTTCGTGAGGCACGATCCGCATCCGCTCTTCCTGTCGGTGCGCGGCAACCGGATGTCGCCCGGCGTCGTGCGCGAGCGCGTGAAGCGCGCGGCGCTCGCGGCGGGCATCCCGGCGAACGTCCATCCGCACGTGCTGCGCCACTCGTTCGCGACGCACGTGCTGCAGTCGAGCGGCGACCTGCGCGCGGTGCAGGAGTTGCTCGGCCACGCGAGCATCTCGGCGACGCAGGTCTATACGTCGCTCGACTTCCAGCATCTGGCGAAGATTTACGACAGCGCGCATCCACGCGCGAAGAAGCGCGACTGACGCGCGTCGCCCACGCTCACCGAATCACATTCCGCCGCGTCCGACGCGGCTTTTTCGATCCCGACATGCATACCGTTACGCTCAAGCCGTCGAAAGACAAATCCCTGCTGCGCCGCCATCCGTGGGTCTACGCGAACGCGATCGAGCGCGTCGACGGCAAGCCCGCGCCCGGCGCGACCGTCATCGTGCGCGCACACGACGGGCGCTTCCTCGCGCGCGCGGCGTATAGCCCGCATTCGCAGATCCGGCTGCGCGCGTGGAGCTTCGACGAGGCCGAGCCGATCGACCACGCGTTCTTCAAGCGGCGCGTGCAGCGCGCGATCGCGCATCGCAACGCGATGATCTCGGGCACGGGCGCGGTGCGGCTCGTCTTCGGCGAGGCGGACGGGCTGCCGGGGCTCATCGTCGATTACTACATCGCGGCGCAAGTTCCCGGCGGAGCCACCGCGGCGCACGCCGCCGAGGACGGTGCGGCGGCGCAAGCCACGTCGAACGACGGCACCGCCGGCGCGGGCCGCGCGCAGCTCGTCTGCCAGTTCATGGCGGCGGGCGTCGAGCAGTGGAAGGACGCGATCGTCGCGGCGCTCGTCGCCGCGACCGGCTGCCCGAACGTCTACGAGCGCTCGGACGTGTCGATCCGCGAGAAAGAAGGCCTCGAACAGACGACGGGCGTGCTCGCCGGCGACGCACCGCCCGATACGCTGATCACGAACGAGAACGGCGTGCTGTATCACGTCGACGTCCGCAACGGGCACAAGACGGGCTTCTACGTCGACCAGCGCGACAACCGCGCGCTCGTCGCGCAGTACGCGCGCGATCGCGACGTGCTGAACTGCTTCTGCTATACGGGCGGCTTCTCGCTCGCAGCGCTGAAGGGCGGCGCGAAGCGGGTCGTGTCGATCGATTCGTCGGGCGACGCGCTCGCGCTCGCGCAGCAGAACGTCGCGACGAATGGCTTCGACGCGGCGCGCGCCGAGTGGCTCGACGCGGATGCGTTCAAGACGCTGCGCCGTCTCGTCGAAGACGGCGAGCGCTTCGACCTCATCGTCCTCGATCCGCCGAAATTCGCGCCGACTCGCGACAGCGTCGACCGTGCCGCGCGCGCCTACAAGGACATCAACCTGAGCGGCTTCAAGCTGCTGCGCCCGGGCGGCCTCTTGTTCACGTACTCGTGCTCCGGCGCGATCGACATGGATCTATTCCAGAAGATCGTCGCGGGCGCGGCGGCCGACGCGAAGGTCGACGCGCGGATCCTGAAGCGCCTCGGCGCGGGCGTCGACCACCCGCTGCTGACCGCGTTCCCCGAAGGCGAATATCTGAAAGGGCTGCTGTTGCAAATCGCGTGATCACCCCGATCTGAACCGGCGGCACAGTGCGAGCCCGCGCCGCCCTGGCCGTCCGGCCGGCAGCGGGGGCTTGACAGATATGTTTCAATTATCAATTGAGCGCCCGGGAAGTCTCGCCGGGCGCGCTGTTTTATTCAGCGGTTTTGACCCCGTTTCACGAACCACAGGCGATCGACGACATGGCCATTCCCGTCACTATCCTCACCGGCTTCCTCGGCAGCGGCAAGACCACGCTGCTCAAGCGCATCCTGAACGAACAGCACGGCATGAAGATCGCCGTGATCGAAAACGAGTTCGGCGAGGAGAACATCGACAACGAGATCCTCGTCCAGGAATCGAACGAGCAGATCATCCAGATGAGCAATGGCTGCATCTGCTGCACGATCCGCGGCGACCTCGCGCGCGCGCTCGCCGATCTCGCCGCGAAGAAACGCGACGGCAAGTTCGATTTCGACCGCGTCGTGATCGAGACGACGGGCCTCGCGAATCCGGGCCCCGTCGCGCAGACGTTCTTCATCGATGGCGAAATCGCCGACGAATTCCTGCTCGACGCGGTCATCACGCTCGTCGACGCGAAGCATGCCGACGCGCAGCTCGACGAGCACGAGGTCGTGCAGCGACAGGTCGGCTTCGCCGATCGGCTGTTCATCACGAAGGCGGATCTCGTCGACGACGAGACGGTCTCGGACCTCAAGCACCGCCTGCTGCACATGAACCCGAAGGCGGCGATCATGGTCGTGAACTTCGGCGACGCGGACATCAAGGAGATCTTCGACCTGCGCGGCTTCAACCTGAACGCAAAGCTCGAGATCGATCCGGACTTCCTCGCCGAAGACGAGCACGAGCATCACGACCATCACGATCAGGGCCACGACCATGATCACGCGCATTGCGACCACGATCACGGCCATTGCGAGCATGATCACGAGCACGGCCATCAGAATCATCACCACGCGCACCACGACGACAAGATCAAGTCGTTCGTCTACCGCAACGACCGCCCGTTCGACCCGAACAAGCTCGAGGACTTCCTCGGCGGCATCCTGCAGATCTACGGCGAGCGGATGCTGCGCTACAAGGGCGTGCTGTACATGAAGGGCGTCGACCGCAAGGTCGTGTTCCAGGGCGTGCACCAGATGATGGGCAGCGACCTCGCGGCGAAATGGCTGCCGGCCGAGAAGAAGACCAACAAGATGGTGTTCATCGGCATCGACCTGCCGCGCGACCTCATTACCGACGGCCTCGACGCCTGCCTCGCATAAGCGAGCGGCAACGGCGCGCGCGGCTCGGAATCCGCGCACGGACTCGCACGATGCGGCCTGCGCAGTACGATTCGAGCGGGCCGGGCGCGCGAGTGCGGCGCGGCTTCGCCGCCCGTCGCCGATCTCGATAGCGCGCGGCCGCCGACCGCGCGCCGCAAATCGCGCGCCGCAAATCGCGAGCCGTAAGCCGTAAGCCGCAAGCCGCCGGGCCGCAAGACGCAAGACATTTGGCAGGCGAATCGCAGCAACGCAGAACGACCGGGCCAACCACAAAACCCACGCGTCACGGCAGCCGCAAGCGGAACGTCCGAGCGTCGGCCACGGGCAAGCCGTTGGCCGCTGCCGCGCGCATGCCGGGAAGGCCGCCGCGCCGGCTGCGGACCGACATGCGGACGTCATCGCTTTTTCCTGATTTGCGGGTTATATTTTCACGATACCGCTTGATCGGCAGGGGATCGACCCGATACGGCGACGGCTTGTGATTCAGTTACAATACCTGCCCGCTGGAGAAGGGCGACGGCAGGCCCGATCCTTGCGTGGAGCCTGGGCGGCGCGGTAGAGCGCCGGGGATGGCCGCCCGCCGGTCACGCGCAATCCGGTCCGCCCAAGGGAGTACTGAACGAGATGGGTCCGGTATCCGGAGGCTTTCGGCCCCGCCGCAGCGAATGGCAAACAATTGCAAGGGCTGTTGCGGGTAATCCCAAAGTGCGGGCAATATCCATGGATTCGCCGCACATTGAAGAAGCAAGCAGATGACGAAGAAACTCTTGACCGAAGCCGAAATCCTGAAGATGAGCGACAAGGATTACATGAATGAGGATCAGCTCGCCTTCTTCAAAAATCGGCTCGAACAATTGCAGGCGGAAATTCTCCGCAATGCGGGCCAGACGACCGAGAATCTGCGCGAAACGGTGATCGTGCCGGATCCCGCCGATCGTGCGACGATCGAGGAAGAGCACGCGCTCGAACTGCGCACGCGCGACCGCGAACGGAAGCTTCTCAAGAAGGTCCAGCAGTCGCTCGCCCGTATCGATTCGGGCGAATACGGCTGGTGCGAAGAGACGGGCGAGCCGATCGGCATCCCGCGTCTGCTCGCACGTCCGACAGCGACGCTGTCGCTCGAGGCGCAAGAGCGCCGCGAGCTGCGTCAGAAGCTGTTCGGCGACTGACCTTCCCGGCGCGGCCCGCCTTCCGCGCCCGACACGCTTTGCACAAAGCGCGCGGCCTGCCGCGCGCTTTTGTTTTTCCCGCCGCCGCGTCCTTTCCCCTCGCGGCGACGCCCGCCGCACGCCGCTCTTGATATCGCGGCGCCCGCCCTAAAATGAAGACAATGCGCGTCGAGCCGGCCGCCAGGCCACGGCTTCCGCGCGCCGCATCACGCGGCGGCGCCCCGCGCGCCCCGCATCCCCCGTCTTTCTCGAGGAATACAGATGGAGCAATTTCACGGCACGACGATCGTCTCCGTGCGACGCGGAGACAAGGTTGCGCTCGGCGGCGACGGCCAGGTCACGCTCGGCAACATCGTGATGAAGGGCGGTGCGCGCAAAGTGCGCCGCATCTATAACAACCAGGTGCTTGTCGGCTTCGCGGGCGGCACGGCCGACGCGTTCTCGCTCCTCGACCGCTTCGAGGCGAAGCTCGAAAAGCACCAGGGCAACCTGACGCGCGCCGCCGTCGAGCTCGCGAAGGATTGGCGCACGGACCGGATGCTGCGCCGTCTCGAAGCGATGCTGATCACGGCCGATGCGAGCACGACGCTCGTCATCACCGGCAACGGCGACGTGCTCGACCCGGAAGGCGGGATCTGCGCGATCGGCTCGGGCGGCGCGTACGCACAGGCCGCCGCGCGCGCGCTCGCGGAGAACACCGATCTGTCCCCGCGCGACATCGTCGAGAAGGCGCTCGAGATCGCGGGCGACATGTGCATCTACACGAACCACAACCGGATCATCGAGACCATCGAGTAAGGACGAAGCAATGAGCACCATGACCCCTGCCGAGATCGTCTCGGAACTCGACAAGCACATCATCGGCCAGGACAAGGCGAAGCGGGCCGTCGCGGTCGCGCTGCGCAACCGCTGGCGCCGCCAGCAGGTCGCCGATCCGCTGCGCACGGAAATCACGCCGAAGAACATCCTGATGATCGGGCCGACGGGCGTCGGCAAGACCGAAATCGCGCGCCGCCTCGCGAAGCTCGCCGATGCGCCGTTCATCAAGATCGAAGCGACCAAGTTCACCGAAGTCGGCTACGTCGGCCGCGACGTCGACAGCATCGTGCGCGACCTGATCGAGACCTCGGTCAAGCAGACCCGCGAAGCGGAAATGCGCAAGGTGCGCAGCAAGGCGACCGACCAGGCCGAGGACCGCATCCTCGATATCCTGCTGCCGCAGCCGCGCGCGGTCGGCTTCGGCGCGAGCGCCGAGCACGCGAACGACGACAACAACGCGACCCGCCAGACATTCCGCAAGCGCCTGCGCGAAGGCCAGCTCGACGACAAGGACGTCGAGCTCGACATCGAGCAGCCGACGGTCGGCATGGACATCATGGCGCCGCCGGGCATGGAAGAGATGACCGAGCAGATCCGCTCGATGTTCTCGAACCTGGGCGGCGGCAAGAAGACGCGCCGCAAGCTGAAGATCAAGGAAGCGCTGAAGCTGCTCACCGACGAGGAAGCGGCGAAGATGCTGAACGAAGAGGAAGTGAAGACGAAGGCCGTGCAGAACGTCGAGCAGAACGGCATCGTGTTCCTCGACGAGATCGACAAGATCACATCGCGCAACCACGAAGGCGGCGGCGGCGAAGTGTCGCGGCAGGGCGTCCAGCGCGATCTGCTGCCGCTCGTCGAGGGTACGACGATCAACACGAAGTACGGGATGGTGAAGACCGATCACATCCTGTTCATCGCGAGCGGCGCGTTCCATCTCGCGAAGCCGAGTGACCTGATCCCCGAACTGCAAGGGCGCTTTCCGATCCGCGTCGAGCTCGATTCGCTGTCGGTGAAGGACTTCGAAGCGATTCTCGTCGCGACCGACGCGAGCCTCGTCAAGCAGTATCAGGCGCTCCTCGCGACCGAGGACGTGCAGCTCGAGTTCGCCGACGACGGCATCCGCCGGCTCGCCGAGATCGCGTACTCGGTCAACGAAAAGACCGAGAACATCGGCGCGCGGCGTCTCTACACGGTGATCGAGAAGCTGCTCGAGGAAGTGTCGTTCGCGGCGGGCAACCACGCCGGCCAGAGCGTGACGATCGACGCAGCGTACGTCGACCGTGCGCTCGGCGAGGTGTCGAAGGACGAGGATCTGTCGCGCTACGTGCTGTAACGCGAAGCGATTTCTCCGCCGCCGCATGAAAAAAACGGGCAGTCCCTTGCGGGCTGCCCGTTTTTTTTCGTTTCGGCGCGGCGCGCACAAGGCGGCGCGCGGCGCGGCATCGATGGCGCGGCGGTTGCCGCCGGTCGCCGGCCGTCGCCGCGACACGCCGAGCGCCGCTCGCGCGCCCGCGGCGCGCCTCCCGCTTACTGCCGCACCGGCTTCTTCGCGAGCTTGCGCTGCAGCGTGCGGCGGTGCATGTTGAGCGCGCGCGCGGTCGCCGAGATGTTGTTGTTGTTCTCCGCGAGCACGCGCTGGATGTGCTCCCATTCGAGCCGGTCGACCGACAGCACCACCGGATTCTCGAGCGCCTCCTCGGCCTGCACTTCGCTCGCGTTCGTCTGCAGCGCGGCGAGGATCGATTCGACGTTCGCCGGCTTCGCGAGATAGTTGTCCGCGCCGTCCTTCACCGCCTGCACCGCGGTCGCGATGCTCGCGTAGCCCGTCAGCACGAGGATCCGCGCATCGGGCTGCAGATCGCACAGCGGCGCGATGAGGCTCAGGCCCGAATCGTCGCCGAGGTGCAGATCGACGGTGATGAACTGGAATTTCTCGGCGCCCGCAAGCTTGAGCGCCTCGTCCTTGTTGTGCGCCTGCCGCACCACGTAGCCGCGGCGCTCGAGCCCGCGCGCCAGCGTGCCGGCAAACACTTCGTTGTCGTCGATCACGAGGAAATTCTTGTCGCTCATTTGCATCACTCCGTCTTGTCTATCCGTTACCGTTCGCCATCTCGGCCGCCACCTGGCGCGCGACCGGCAGCCGCAGGATCGCCCGCGTGCCCCGCGGCTGCGCGTCGGCGAGCTCGATCGAGCCGCTGAGGCGCGCCGCCGCGCTGAACGCCAGATACAGGCCAACCCCGTGGCCGCCCTGCGTGCTGTCGACCGGCGCCGCGCCGAGCGCATCGCGCAACGCAGCCGGGATGCCCGGTCCGTTGTCGCATACTTCGAACTCGATCTCGTCGCGTGCGCCGTCGTGCGCGATCGTTGCCATCAGCGTAACGCGATCGCGGCTCGCGCGCGCGGCATTGTCGAGCAAGATGGTCAGGATCTGGCCGACCGCGACCGTGTCGTCGAGCGCGACGCCCACGGGCTGCGGCCCCCGCCGCTCGAACAGCACGTGCGGATGGCGCAGCCGCCAGTGCTCGACGAACGTGTCGAGCCATTCGGCGGCCGGCTGCCGGCTCGGCCGCTCCGATGCGCGGCTTCTGAGGCGCGCGAGCGCCGACGTGCACTGCGACATCTGCTCCTCGAGCACCTTCAGGTCGGCATCGTAGCGCGCGAGCCCCACGTCCGTGCGAGCGGCCTCGCGCAATTCCTCGGTCAGCATCGCGATCGTCGACAGCGGCGTGCCCATCTCGTGCGCGACCGTGGCTGCCTGCACGCCGAGCGCGACCGCGCGCTCGTCGCGCAGAAGAGCCTGCTGCGCCTCGCCGAGCGCCGCGTCGCGCTGGCGCAGCGCGCTCGACATCCGCGCGACGAACCACGCGATGAGCCCGACGCTCACCATGAAGTTCACCCACATGCCCGCACGGAAATAATCGAACAGATTCGCCGGATTATCCAGGTTGAGCGGCACCGAATCGAAGCCGAGCGCGAGATAGCAGGCGACCGCGAACGCTGCGAGCCAGATCATCAGGTGCCACGGCAGCACCGCGGCCGCGATCGCGAGCGACGGCAGATAAAGCGACACGAACGGGTTCGTCGTCCCGCCGGACAGGAAGAGAAGCGCCGAGAGCGCGCCCAGGTCGACCCACAGCTGGCCGAGCAGCTCGAAGTTGGTCTCGGGCCGCGCGCGCAGCACGCGCACCCACGTGAGCGCGTTGAAGACGATTTCGAGCGCGATCACCATCAGCATCGCGGGCAACGGCAGATGGACGCCGAAATAGGTCTGTACGACGGCGATCGTGACGAGTTGGCCGATGATCGCGAGATTGCGCAACCAGAACAGATGGCTCAGGTTGACGCGTCCGGTGGTGGTGATTCGTTGCATCCGCGCAGTTTACCTTCTTAGTCTTCGCGCGCCGGGCGGTCGCCCCCTTCGCTTGCGGCGACGCGCCGGGCAATCTCGTCGGCGAGACACTCCGGACACAGGCAGCGCGCGCCCGTCGCGGGCTGCGCGCCCGGCGGCAGGCCCGGCATCGCCGCGCACCAGCAGGTGAACGGACGCGTGCGGGCACCGCAGTCGAATGCGCTGCCGCAGCGCGGGCAACGCTTGCTGATCAGGCCGGACGAAGCGGCGGGCACGGTCATCGCGGATTGGCCGGGTCAAGCCGGAATGGGCAATAAAGGACGAAAGGGCGAACATCGGCGCCGGCCGGGACAGCCGACCCGCGACCTCGACGCGACCGCTCGGCAACCGCCTCGCGGCCGCAGCCGAGCACTACGCCCCAAGCATAAGCGCCGCGCGCGGAAATTGCATGCGGATTGCGCAGGAAAACCCCACTTTTCGGTCGGCGGCCCCGGGTTGCCGCACGCGCTTTCGGCATCGGCCGAACGGCCAAAAACCCCATGCTGCGCTGCGCCACTCCTGTACAATTCCGCCTGTTTCAACCGTTTCGCACCAGAGCCGCCGCCATGTCCGAGCCGATCGACCTCTCGCAGATCTCTCCCGTACTGAAAGCCGAAGTCCTCGCGGAGGCGCTGCCTTACATTCGCCGCTACCACGGCAAGACCGTGGTCATCAAATACGGCGGCAACGCGATGACGGAAGAACGGCTCAAGCAAGGCTTCGCGCGCGACGTGATCCTGCTCAAGCTCGTCGGCATCAATCCGGTGATCGTGCACGGCGGCGGCCCGCAAATCGACCAGGCGCTCAAGAAGATCGGCAAGCAGGGCACGTTCATCCAGGGGATGCGCGTCACCGACGAAGAGACGATGGAAGTCGTCGAATGGGTGCTGGGCGGCGAGGTGCAGCAGGACATCGTCACGCTGATCAACCACTTCGGCGGCCATGCAGTCGGCCTGACGGGCAAGGACGGCGGCCTCATCCACGCGCGCAAGCTGATGATGCCGGATCGCGACAACCCGGGCCAGTACGTCGACATCGGCCAGGTCGGCGAGGTCGAGGCGATCAACCCGGCCGTCGTGAGGGCGCTGCAGGACGACGCGTTCATCCCGGTGATCTCGCCGATCGGCTTCGGCGAAGACGGCCTCTCGTACAACATCAATGCGGACCTCGTCGCCGGCAAGCTCGCGACCGTGCTGAACGCCGAAAAGCTCGTGATGATGACGAACATTCCCGGCGTGATGGACAAGGAAGGCAACCTGCTGACCGATCTATCCGCGCGCGAAATCGATGCGCTGTTCGAAGACGGCACGATCTCGGGCGGCATGCTGCCGAAGATCTCGTCGGCGCTCGACGCGGCGAAGAGCGGCGTGAAGTCGGTGCACATCGTCGACGGCCGGATCGAGCACTCGGTGCTGCTCGAGATTCTGACCGAGCAGCCGTTCGGCACGATGATCCGCTCGCATTGAGCACGCGCCGTCCGCCGCCTCGCGCGGCCTTGCCGCCGGCGGGCGAGCAGACGCCCGAACGCCAGCGCGCGCGGCGCCCCCGCCCGCACGCGGGCGGCCCCGTCTGGCTCTTCGACCTCGACAACACGCTGCACCATGCGTCGCACGCGATCTTCCCGGCGATCAATCAGGCGATGACGCAGTACATCGTCGATATGCTGAAAGTCGAGCGCGCGCAAGCCGATCACCTGCGCACCCACTACACGCGCCGCTACGGCGCGGCGCTCCTCGGCCTCGCACGCCATCATCCGATCGATCCGCACGATTTCCTGAAAGTCGTCCACACGTTCGCCGACCTGCCGTCGATGGTGCGCGCCGAGCGCGGGCTCGCGCGGCTCGTCGCCGCGCTGCCCGGCCGCAAAATCGTGCTGACGAACGCGCCCGAAGCGTACGCGCGCGCCGTGCTGCGCGAACTGAAGATCGAGCGCCTGTTCGAGCGCGTGATCGCGATCGAGCACATGCGCGACCGCCACGCGTGGCGCGCAAAGCCCGATGCGACGATGCTGCGCCGGGCGATGCGCGCCGCGCACGCGCGCCTTTCGGACGCGATCCTCGTCGAGGACACGCGCGGCCACCTGAAGCGCTACAGGCGGCTCGGCATCCGCACCGTCTGGATCACGGGGCACCTGCCCGGTCATCTGCCAAGCTACGGACGACCGCACTATGTCGATCGTCGCATTGGTTCGCTAAAATCGCTGCGATTGGGCACTCGATCGGGGCGACGAAAATGCAGCCGACTTACCCGCAGGACCCGGCAGTAAACGCAGCGGCGAACGACGAACGCAACACCGCTTCGGGCGCCCGCGCGCGCCCGAAGCCGGGCGAGCGCCGCGTGCACATCCTGCAGACGCTCGCATCGATGCTCGAATCGCCGAAAAGCGAGAAGATCACGACCGCGGCGCTCGCCGCGCGCCTCGACGTATCGGAGGCCGCGCTCTACCGGCATTTCGCGAGCAAGGCGCAGATGTTCGAAGGACTCATCGAATTCATCGAGGGGACGTTCTTCGGGCTCGTCAACCAGATCGCCGCGAACGAGCCGAACGGCGTGCTGCAGGCGCGCTCGATTGCGCTGATGCTGCTCAATTTCTCCGCGAAGAATCCCGGCATGACGCGCGTGCTGACGGGCGAGGCGCTCGTCGGCGAGCACGAGCGCCTCGCCGAGCGAGTCAATCAGATGCTCGAGCGGATCGAGGCGTCGATCAAGCAATGCCTGCGCGTCGCGCTCCTCGAGGCCAACGCCCGCGCCGACGCCCCGCCTGCCGTGCCGCTGGCGGATGACTACGATCCGGCGCTGCGCGCGAGCCTCGTCGTCAGCTACGTGCTCGGCCGCTGGCACCGCTACGCGAAGAGCGGCTTCACGAAAGCGCCCGGCGAGCACGCCGACGCGCAGTTGCGGCTGATCCTGCAGTGACGGGGCGCGGCGCCCCCGAAGGGCGCCGGCGCGAGAGCCGCGCCGCTCTTGGCTCCTGGCTCCTGGCTCCTGGCTCCTGGCTCCAGGCTCCTGGCTCCTGGCTCCTGGTTCGCGGCTCTCGGCTCTCGGCTCTCGGCTCTCGGCTCTCGGCTCGCGATCCACGATTCGCACGCCCGCCCCGGTTCCCGACTCGTCGGCTCCCCGCATCATGATCTTGCTCCGCGATGCGCCGCGCCGTTCCCGCGTCCGATTCGCCCCATCCGTCGCCACGCCGCATGCAACGCCGGTCCGCACCGCGCCGGACGCCAACCGCACATGTTTCGATGCGTCGCCGCAATGACGCCTCCCTCGCCGCCCGCTTCTTGCAGCCCGATCGACCGTCCGCCGCCTGCGCCTCGATCACGCTCACCTCGACCACGACCCGCGTCCGCGCATCGCCGCGACGCCGAAGTTTTTCCGTTATGCGCCGGATCGCCGGCCGCACATGCGTCAACGCGCCGCCACGACGGCGCCACATCCCCGCCGCCGACTCCCCGCAGCCCGATCGACGTTCACCACCCGCGCCTCGATCACGCCCGCCCCGACCACGACCTGCGTCCGCGCACCGCCGCGACACTGGAGTTTTTCCGTTATACTTGCCCGGCTGTCGTCGCCGCCTTTCGGCGACGCTCGGAAAGCGCGCCGATTTGCTGACTCGATTGCGGGCGCGCGAACCGGCCGGGGCTGCGTCCCGGCGGTTCACTACAAATGCGGCTAAAGAGGTCGTCAGCCGGCTCCCCGCTTCCCGCGCACGCCCGACAACCCCATTTAGCCGCCCAGCCATAAGGCGGAACGAATGGAATCGATCGGCATCGTCGCTCCACAAACCATGCATTTCGCCGAACCGCTGCGCCTGCAAAGCGGCAGCGTGCTCGGCAGCTATCAGCTCGTCGTCGAGACCTACGGCGAGCTCAACGCCGCGCGTTCGAACGCGGTGCTCGTCTGCCACGCGCTCAACGCGTCGCACCACGTCGCGGGCGTCCATGCGGACGATCCGCGCAGCACCGGCTGGTGGGACAACATGGTCGGACCGGGCAAGCCGCTCGACACGAACCGCTTCTTCGTGATCGGCGTGAACAATCTCGGCTCGTGTTTCGGCTCGACCGGACCGATGAGCATCGATCCCGCGACGGGCACGCCGTACGGCGCGCGCTTTCCGGTCGTGACGGTCGAGGACTGGGTGCACGCGCAGGCGCGCGTCGCCGACGCGTTCGGCATCGAGCGCTTCGCCGCGGTGATGGGCGGCAGCCTCGGCGGAATGCAGGCGCTCGCGTGGAGCCTGCTGTATCCGGAGCGCGTCGCGCACTGCATCGACATCGCGTCGACGCCGAAGCTGTCCGCGCAGAACATCGCGTTCAACGAGGTTGCGCGCTCGGCGATCCTGTCGGACCCGGATTTCCATGGCGGCGACTATTACGCGCACGGCGTGAAGCCGCGGCGGGGCCTGCGCGTCGCACGGATGATCGGCCACATCACGTATTTGTCCGACGACGACATGGCCGAGAAATTCGGGCGCGCGCTGCGCCGCGCGGACGGCGCGCTCGACGCGTACAACTTCAACTTCGACGTCGAGTTCGAAGTCGAGTCGTACCTGCGCTACCAGGGCGACAAGTTCGCCGACTACTTCGACGCGAACACCTACCTGCTCATCACGCGCGCGCTCGATTACTTCGATCCGGCGAAGGCGTTCGGCGGCAACCTGACGGCGGCGCTCGCACACACGACGGCGAAGTACCTCGTCGTGAGCTTCGCGACCGACTGGCGCTTCGCGCCCGTGCGCTCGCGCGAGATCGTGAAGGCGCTGCTCGACAACCGGCGCTTGGTGTCGTACGGGGAGATCGATGCGCCGCACGGGCACGACGCGTTCCTGCTCGACGACGCGCGCTATCACAACCTGGTGCGCGCCTATTACGAACGGATTGCCGAGGAGGTGGGCGCATGAATCAACAAGCGCTGAACATGCTGTCCGCGCGCGCGGACTTTCGCGCGATCGCGCGCTGGGTCGAGCCGCGCTCGACGGTGCTCGATCTCGGCTGCGGCGACGGGTCGCTGCTGTCGCTGTTGACCGAAGAGCTCGAAGTGTCCGGCTACGGCGTGGAGATCAACGACGCCGGCGTGCTCGCGAGCGTGAAGAACGGCATCAACGTGATCCAGCAGAACCTCGAGGACGGTCTGCGTCTTTTCGAAGACCACAGCTTCGATTTCGCGATCCTGTCGCAGACGCTGCAGACGATTCACCAGACGGCCGCGATCCTGCGCGAGACGGCGCGCGTCGGCCGCGAATGCATCGTGTCGTTCCCGAACTTCGGCTATTGGGCGCACCGGCTGTCGGTGCTGCACGGGCGCATGCCGGTGTCGAAATCGCTGCCTTATCAGTGGCACAACACGCCGAACGTGCGGGTGCTGACCATCAAGGATTTCGAAGCGCTCGCGCCGGAAGTCGGCGTCGAGATCCTCGATCGCGCGGTGCTGCACGAAGGACAACCGATTCGATGGGGAGTGAACTGGCGTGGTAGTCTTGCGGTCTACCGCGTCAAGCGGAGACAACCCTAGTATCGTTCGATGACCAAACCGCCTCACGACGCGCCCGCCCTCAACGCCCACGAGGACCACCCGGGCTGGCGCGCCTATCTGAACACGCACATGCTGATTTGCGTCTTTCTCGGCTTCACGTCGGGACTGCCGCTCTTCACGCTCGTCTACCTCGTGCAAGCCTGGCTGCGCTCGGAAGGCGTGAACCTGAAGGAAATCGGCCTCTTCGCGCTGATTCAGTTCCCCTACACATGGAAGTTCCTGTGGGCGCCGCTGATGGACCGCTTCATCCCGCGCCTGCCGGGCTGGCGGCCCGGGCGGCGGCGCGGCTGGATGGTCGTCACGCAGTTGCTGGTCGCGTGCGCGATCGCGGCGCTCGGCTTCGTGTCGCCGCGCGAATCGATCTGGACGGTCGCCGCATTGACGACGCTCGTCGCGTTCTTCGGCGCGAGCGCCGACATCGTGATCGACGCGTACCGCCGCGAACTGTTGCGCGACACGGAGCAAGGCCTCGGCAACGCGGTGCACGTGAACGCCTACAAGATCGCGGCGCTGATTCCCGGCTCGCTGTCGCTGATCCTGTCCGACCATCTGCCGTGGGACGTCGTGTTCGCGCTCACCGCCGCGTTCATGCTGCCCGGCATCGTGATGACGCTCGTCGTGCGCGAGCCGGACGTGCACGGCGTGCCGCCGAGGAGCCTGACGGAAGCGGTAATCTTGCCGTTTCGCGAGTTCATCGACCGCGACGGCTGGCGCGGCGCGCTGCTCGTGCTCGGCTTCATCTTCCTCTACAAGCTCGGCGACACGATGGCGACGACGCTGTCGACGTCGTTCTTCCTCGACCTCGGCTTCAACAAGACGCAGATCGGCGTGATCGCCAAGACGACCGCGTTCTGGGCAAGCCTCGCGGGCGGCATCATCGGCGGCGTGTGGCTCGTGAAGATCGGGATCGCGCGCGGGCTGTGGATCTTCGGCGTCCTGCAGATCGTGTCGACGCTCGGCTTCGCGTGGCTCGCGAAGGCAGGCCCGGACCCCGTGCTGATGGCGGCCATCTACGGCTTCGAGACGTTCTCGACGGGCCTCACGCTCGCCGCGTTCACCGCGTACATCGCGAGCACGACCGACCCGCGCTACACCGCGACGCAGTTCGCGCTCTTCACGAGCCTCGCGTCGGTGCCGCGCACGCTCGCGTCGGCATCGAGCGGCTTCATCGTGTCGCAGATCGGCTGGTTCGACTACTTCCTCGTCTGCGCGGTGCTCGGCATTCCAGGCATGTTGCTGTTGCTGAAGATCGCGCCGTGGAACGGCAGCACGACTGGCAACGAGGCCGC
This sequence comes from Burkholderia sp. ABCPW 14, assembly GCF_001523835.1. Lineage (NCBI taxonomy): Bacteria > Pseudomonadati > Pseudomonadota > Betaproteobacteria > Burkholderiales > Burkholderiaceae > Burkholderia > Burkholderia sp. ABCPW 14. The sequence continues at coordinate 53,152 of NZ_LOVS01000034.1, forward strand.
CCGTGCGGGCTAAGCTGCGCACCGCCCGCACTGCGCTCACGTTCGTGGGCGGCGTCGCGCTCGGTGTCGCGGGTCCGGCAGGCGGGCTCGAGCTGTGCATGGCCGAGCCGATGCTCGTCGCCGAAAACGGTACGCCGTCCTCCGCGCCGCCGACGCCGAGCGCATCGCCCGCCGCAGCCCCCGCTGCTCCGGCCGCGGCACCCGCCGCAGCGCCCGCGGCCGGCAACGCGCGGTCGTACGGGCTCGGCGACCAGCAGGTTCGCTACGGCAACGCGATCGTGTTCCGCAGCCTGATTCCGTCGCCGCTCCTCGAGCAGTTGACCGACAGCGAATACCGGCAGACCGTGCAGGACGCCGCGCAGCGCGACCGCCTGCTGCCGCCGAACAACCCGCGCGTGAAGCGGCTGCGCACGATCGTCACGCGGCTCGCGCCGTATGCGGTCAAGTGGAGCGAGCGCGTGAAGGGCTGGAACTGGGAAATCGAGGTGCTGCGCTCGCGCTCGATTCGCGCGTTCTGCCTGCCTGGCGGCAAGGTGCTCGTCGACAGCGGGCTCCTCGATCGGCTGCGACTCACCGACGACGAACTCGGCGTGCTGTTCGCGCACGAGATCGCGCACGCGCTGCGCGAGCATGCGCGCTCGGGCCTCGGCGAGCAGCAGGCCGCGTCGCTCGGCACGGGCGCGACGCCGCTGCCGTCGCTCTTCGGGCTGTCGGAGCCGCTGCCCGCGCCGCTCGGCGTCGTCGAGCGCTTCGCGTCGGTCCGCTACGGCCCGACCGACGAAACCGAAGCCGACGTGATCGGCGGCGACATCGCCTCGCGCGCGGGCTTCGATCCGCGCGCGGCGATCACGCTGTGGGACAAGCTCGCGGTCGCGACCCGCGCCGACAAGGACAACGGATTCATCTACGCGCATCCTTACGACACACGGCGCCGCAACGATCTGCGCAAGCGCCTCGCCGACCTGATGCCGCTCTACAAAAAGGCGCTCGACAAGAACGCCGATGCGCGTGCGAACGTCGCGGGGGCGGGCGCCGCGGCCGGCGCGAAGCAGCGCGGCACCGCCGCGGCGAATCGCTGAACGCCGGCGTTTCGACAGCGCGCCGCGTCGAACCTGCGGCTCGCGTGATCGGCCCGCTCCGGCCACCCGATCGCGACATTCGCTCGCGCGTTCGTTTCGCCCGTCACTCCGCCGTATCGAGTTCGAGCGGCTGCCGGTCGCCCGCTTGCACCCAGCGCACTTCGTCGCTCGGGCTGCGCCCGAACAGGCGCTTGAACTCGCGGCTGAACTGCGACGCGCTCGCGTAGCCGACGCGCGCCGCCGCCGCGCCCGCGCTCAACCCGTCCTGCACCATCATCAGCCGCGCGTGATGGAGCCGCGTCGCCTTCACGTACTGCATCGGCGACGTCGCCGTCACGCTCTTGAACTGCGCGTGGAACACGGCGAGACTCATCCCCGCTTCGCTCGCGAGCATTTCGACGTCGAGCTCGCCGCTCAAGTCCGCGTGGATTCGCCGCAGCGCCTTCGCAACGCGCCCGAAGTGATGCTGCTGCGCGAGCGCCGCGCGGATCGCGTTGCCTTGCGCGCCCGTCAGCACGCGATAGCCGATCTCGCGCATGATCGCCGGCCCGAGCACGCGCGTGTCGGCGGGCGACGCGAGCGCTTCGAGCAGGCGCAGCACCGCGTCGGCGAGCGGTGCATCGAGCGGCGTCGAATAGATGCCGCGCGGCTCGCTGACCGACGCGCCGTGCGTCTCGTCCAGCAGGATCGCGAGCTCGGCGATCACCGCGAGATCGATACGGATCGAAATGGCGAGAAACGGCTCTTCCGGCGTCGCGAAGGTCTCGCATTCGAACGGTAGCGGCACCGACAGAACGAGATACTGCTGCGCGTCGTAGACGAAGGCCTGCTCGCCGAGATAGCCGCGCTTGCGCCCCTGGCACACGACGACGATGCTCGGCTCGTACAGCACCGGCATCCGCGGCACCCGCCGGTTCGCGCGGATGAAGCGCACGCCGTCGAGATCCGCGTACGTATAGCCTTCGTTCGGCGCGAGCTGGTCGAACAGCGCGATGATGCGGCGCTGCAGATGCGCGCCGCCATCGGGGAAAAAGGGTTCGAAGCTCATCGGACTTCCTTCGGACTGCAAGAGAATCAGGCTTGCAATCTAGCACCGGAAAAGCCCTTTTGCCGCGCCTCGCTCGAAATTCAAGAGAAATAGGCAAAGCTTCAAGATCTTCAGGTATTCCTCGTGTCTACGCGCGTGCCTACGATGTGCTCCCATGCCGCCACGCCGCCGCATTCCGCGGACCGCGCACGGCACACGTCTTTTTCGAGTCAGGAGTCTTCATGAGCACGACTTACGCATACGCGGCAGCAAGCGCCACGACGCCGCTCGCGCCGTTCGAATTCCAGCGCCGCACGCTGCGCGATCTCGACGTGCAGATCGAGATCCTCTACTGCGGCGTCTGCCACTCCGATCTCCACCAGGCCCGCAACGAATGGAAGAACACGGTTTACCCGGTCGTGCCGGGGCATGAGATCGTCGGCCGCGTGACGGCCGTCGGCCCGCAAGTCGCGCGCTTCAAGGCGGGCGAGCTGGTCGGTGTCGGCTGTCTCGTCGATTCGTGCCGCGCGTGCCCGAGCTGCGCGGAAGGGCTCGAGCAGTTTTGCGAGAACGGTTTCGTCGGCACCTACAACGGCCGCGATCGCGCGACGGGCGACGTCACGCTCGGCGGCTACTCGACGCAAATCGTCGTCGACGAGGCATTCGTGCTGCGCGTGCCCGACACGCTCGATCCTGCGGGCGCGGCGCCGCTCCTCTGCGCGGGCATCACGACGTATTCGCCGCTGCGCCAGTGGGGCGCGGGGCCCGGCAAGAAGGTCGGCATCGTCGGCCTGGGCGGCTTGGGCCACATGGGCGTGAAACTCGCCCGCGCGATGGGCGCGCACGTCGTGCTGTTCACGACGTCGCCGTCGAAGATCGACGACGGCAAGCGGCTCGGCGCGCACGAAGTCGTGATCTCGAAGGACGAAGCGCAGATGCATGCGCATCTGAACAGCTTCGACTTCATCCTGAACACGGTCGCCGCGCAGCACGATCTGAATCCGTTCCTCGACCTGCTGAAGCGCGACGGTACGATGACGCTCGTCGGCGCACCGGAGCACGACCATCCGTCGCCGAAGGTGTTCAACCTGATCCGCAAGCGCCGCCGCCTCGCGGGCTCGCTGATCGGCGGGATCGCCGAGACACAGGAGATGCTCGATTTCTGCGCGCGGCACGGAATCACGTCGGATATCGAAGTGATTCCGATGGCCCAGATCAACGCAGCCTACGAGCGGATGCTGAAGAGCGACGTCAAGTACCGCTTCGTGATCGACATCGGGTCGATCGCGCCGAAGCGCTTGGCGTAGCGGGCGACGGTGTGCTCGGTGTGCTCGGTGTGCTCGGTGTGCTCGGCGTGCTCGGTGTGCTCGGTGTGCTCGGTGTGCTCGGTGTGCTCGGTGTGCTCGGTGTGCTCGGTGTGCTCGGTGTGCTCGATGTGCTCGATGTGCTCGGTGTGCTCGGCGTGCTCGGACCGCTCGCGCCGACGCGCCGTGCGGTCGCCGTGCGTTTTGCACGCAGGTCGCAATGCCGTACCCATGCGCGCCGCGACGCAAGCAAGCCGCGCAACGGAAACGGGCCGCAAACGCGCCCCGTTTTTTCGTCGTCGCGAATCGCGGCGGCCGCCCGGCCGGCCCATGCGGAGCCGCCGCGCATGCGCCGCGACGCGTCGCGTTACTTGTGGTCGTAGTCGACCGTGAGCGGCGCGTGGTCGCTGAACTTGATGTCGCGGAAGATCGACGTGCGCTTCGCGGTGCCGGCAATGTCCGGCGTCGCGATCTGGTAATCGATCCGCCACCCGACATTCTTCGCATACGCCTGGCCGCGATTGCTCCACCACGTGTACTGATCGGGACGCGCATCGAGCGTGCGAAACACGTCGACGTAGCCCACGTCGTCGAACAGCTTCGTGAGCCACGCGCGCTCTTCCGGCAGGCAGCCGGAGTTCTTCTGGTTGCTCTTCCAGTTCTTGATGTCGATTTCCTTGTGGACGATGTTCACGTCGCCGCACAGGATCACCTCGCGCTTCGCCTTCAGCTCGGCGAGATGCGGCATGAACTCATCCATGAAGCGGTACTTCGCCTGCTGGCGCTCGTCGCCGCTCGATCCGGACGGCACGTACACCGACACGACCGACAGCTTGCCGAAGCGCGCCTCGACATAGCGGCCTTCCGAATCGAATTCGCTGCTGCCATAGCCGATGATCACGTCGTCGGGCTCGCGGCGCAGGTAGAGGCCCGCGCCGCTGTAGCCCTTCTTCTCGGCATGGTGGAAGTAGCTCCTGAAGCCGTGCGGCTCGACGAACTCGGCGGGCAGATCGTCCGCCGACACCTTGATTTCCTGCACGCAGACGCAGTCGGCGTTCTGCTCCCCGAGCCAGTCGAAAAAGCCTTTCTTCGCGGCCGAGCGGATGCCGTTCAGATTCGCGGTGATGACACGCAGCATGATGTTCCGTCCAGTGAATTCGTTGCGGTTTATTGGATCTTGATGCCCACAAGCTCGGGCTTCGCGGGAGGAAATTCGAGCTTCATCGCGGTCAGCTCGCGCAGCAGCAGCTCGGCGATCATCACGTTGCGATGCGTCTTCGAATCGGCCGGGATCACGTACCACGGCGCATGCTCGGCGGACGTCGCGGCGAGCGCGTCGCGATACGCGGCCTGATACGCATCCCAGTGCTTGCGCGCTTCGAGATCCGAAATGTCGAACTTCCAGTGCTTGTTCGGATCGTCGATGCGCGCCTGCAGCCGCGCGCGCTGCTCGTCCTTCGAGATATGCAGGAAGCACTTGACGACCCGCGTGCCGGATTCGGCGAGCATCTCCTCGAACTGGCGGATCTGCTTGTAGCGCCGCTCGCACTCGGCCTTGTCGATCGCCCCCGTTACGCGGGGCACGAGCACATCCTCGTAATGGCTGCGATTGAAGATCGTCAGCTCGCCCCCGGCGGGCGCCTGCGCATGCACGCGCCAGAGGAAGTCGTGCGCGAGCTCGACGGGCGTCGGCGCCTTGAACGACGCGATGCGCAGCCCGAGCGGGTCGACCTCGTGGAACACCGCGCGCACGGTGCCGTCCTTGCCGCTCGTGTCCATCCCTTGCAGCACGAGCAGCATCCGCTTGTGCGACTGCGTGTGCAGACGCTCCTGCAGCGTGTCTAGCTGCAACGCGACAGCAGACAGCCGCTCGCGGTCGGTTTCCTTCGCCCCGCTGGAGAACGGCTTCGCGGCCGGCTGGAACGCATCGAGCGCGAACGCGGCGGCTTCTTTTTCACGGGTGTGATACGGCACGCGGTAGTCGTCGAGCGACGGTTGCTTGGCCATCGATACCTCCTGTCTGTTGCACGAAGCGCGGCCCTTGCGCCTCGCGAAATGCGAGCGGGCCGCCCCGAACGCCGGTTCGGCGGCGGCCCGCTCGCATCGGTACGGTTTCAATCCGGCGGCGGCCGCTCAGCCGAGCTTCTTCTTCAACAGCTCGTTGACCTGCTGCGGGTTCGCCTTGCCCTTCGTCGCCTTCATCGCTTGGCCGACGAGCGCGTTGAACGCCTTTTCCTTGCCCGCGCGGAACTCCTCGACCGACTTCGCGTTCGCGGCGAGCACCTCGTCGATGATCGCTTCGAGCGCGCCCGTGTCGGAGATCTGCTTCAGGCCCTTCGCTTCGATGATGCGGTCGGCCGCGCCTTCGTCGGCCGCCTTCTCGTCCCAGATCGTCACGAAGATTTCCTTCGCGATCTTGTTCGAGATCGTGCCGTCGGCGATGCGCTGCAGCACGAGCGCGAGCTGCGCGGCGGACACCGGGCATGCGTCGATGTCGATGCCGTCGCGGTTGAGCTGCGACGACACGTCGCCCATCAGCCAGTTCGCCGCGATCTTCGCGTTCGCGCCGTCGGCGGCTGCCGCGCCGACCTTCGCGACCACCGCCTCGAAATACTCGGCCATCGCCTTGCTCGACGTCAGCACGCCTGCGTCGTACGCGGACACGCCGTACTGCTCGACGAAGCGCTGCTGCATCGCGGCCGGCAGCTCGGGCATCCCGCCCTTCACGCGCGCGATCCAATCCGCGCCGATCACGAGCGGCATCAGGTCCGGATCGGGGAAGTAGCGGTAGTCGTGCGCATCTTCCTTGCTACGCATCGAGCGCGTCTCGCGCTTGTCCGGATCGTACAGACGCGTTTCCTGCACGACTTCGCCGCCGTCCTCGATCAGCTCGATCTGGCGACGCACCTCGTAGTTGATTGCTTCCTCGAGGAAGCGGAACGAGTTCAGGTTCTTGATCTCGGCGCGCGTGCCGAACTTCTCCTGGCCGACCGGGCGCACCGACACGTTCGCGTCGCAGCGGAACGAGCCTTCCTGCATGTTGCCGTCGCAGATGCCGAGCCACATGACGAGGCCGTGCAGCGCCTTCGCGTACGCGACCGCCTCGGCCGCGCTGCGCATTTCCGGCTCGGTGACGATCTCGAGCAGCGGCGTGCCCGCGCGGTTCAGGTCGATGCCCGTCATCCCCGCGAAGTCCTCGTGCAGCGACTTGCCGGCGTCCTCCTCGAGGTGCGCGCGCGTCAGGTTGACCGTCTTCGAATACGCTTCCTTGCCGGCCTTCTCATTGGCGGGCACCTGGATCGTGATCTGGCCGCCCTGCACGACGGGAATCTCGTACTGGCTGATCTGATAGCCCTTCGGCAGATCCGGATAGAAATAATTCTTGCGCGCGAAGATGCTGCGCGACGCCACCGTCGCGCCGATCGCGAGGCCGAAGCGGATCGCCCGCTCGACCGCGCCGCGGTTCAGCACCGGCAGCACGCCCGGCAGCGCGAGGTCGACCGGGCAGGCCTGCGTATTCGGCTCCGCGCCGAACTGCGTCGACGCGCCCGAGAAAATCTTCGAGACGGTCGACAGCTGCGCGTGCGTCTCAAGGCCGATAACGACTTCCCACTGGGTCATGCTCACACTCCTGCCGGTTTCTGTTCGTGCCAGTCGGTCGCGCGCTGGAACGCGTCGGCGACCTGCAGCATCCTGGCTTCGTCGAAATAGTTGCCGATGATCTGCAGACCGACCGGGCGCTTTGCGTTCGCGCCCGCGCCGAAGCCGCACGGCACGCTCATGCCGGGCAGGCCGGCAAGGCTCACCGACAGCGTGTAGATGTCCGCAAGGTACATCTGGACGGGATCGTCGCCCTTCGCGCCGAGGTCCCACGCGACGGTCGGCGACGCCGGGCCCATGATCACGTCGCACCGCTTGAACGCCTCCTGGAAATCCTGCGCGATGATCCGGCGGATCTTCTGCGCCTGCAGGTAATACGCATCGTAATAGCCGTGCGACAGCACGTACGTGCCGACGAGAATCCGGCGCTTCACTTCCGGCCCGAAGCCCTCGGCGCGCGACTTCTTGTACATGTCGAGCAGATCGCGGTACTCGGCCGCGCGGTGGCCGTAGCGCACGCCGTCGAAACGCGACAGGTTCGACGACGCTTCCGCCGGCGCGATCACGTAATAAACGGGGATCGACAGCTCGGTCTTCGGCAGCGACACCGGCACGAGCGTCGCGCCGAGCGCTTCGTACTGCTTGAGCGCGGCGTCGATCGCGGCGCGCACGTCGTCGGCGAGACCCGCGCCGAAGTATTCGCTCGGCAAGCCGATGCGCAGGCCGGCGAGCGGCTTGCCCGCGTCGGCGTCGGCCGACCACGTCTTGCCGAGGTGGCGCGTGTAGTCCTCATCGGCGCGCTCGAGGCTCGTCGAGTCGCGCTCGTCGAAGCCCGCCATCGCGTTCAGCAGGAGCGCGCAGTCGGCGGCGCTCCGCGCGATCGGGCCGCCCTGGTCGAGCGACGACGCGAACGCGATCATCCCGTAGCGCGACACGCGGCCGTACGTCGGCTTGATGCCCGTCACGCCGGCGAACGACGCCGGCTGGCGGATCGAGCCGCCGGTGTCGGTGCCGGTCGCGGCGGGCGCGAGGCGCGCGGCGACCGTGGCCGAGCTGCCGCCCGAGCTGCCGCCCGGCACCGCGTTCGTGTCCCAAGGGTTCTTCACCGGGCCGAACGCGGAGTTCTCGTTCGACGAGCCCATCGCGAACTCGTCCATGTTGGTCTTGCCGAGCGTGACCATGCCCGCCTTCGCGAGGCGCGCGACGACGGTCGCGTCGAACGGGCTCGTGTAGTTCGCGAGCATCTTCGAGCCGGCGGTCGAGCGCCAGCCGCGCGTGACGAATACGTCCTTGTGGGCGATCGGCAGGCCGGCGAGCGGGCCGGCGGCGCCTTGCGCGCGCGCGGCGTCGGCCGCCCTCGCCTGCGCGAGCGTGAGATCCGCGTCGACGTGGACGAACGCGTTCAGATCGCGCGCGGCGTCGATCCGTTTCAAATAGTGCTGCGCAAGCTCGACGGCCGAGCATTCCTTGGCATCGAGCGCGGCGCGCAGTTCGGTCAGGCTTTTTGCGTGCATTGCGTGGGTTTCCTGGATTCTTCGGCGCGCGCGGCAACGGCGCGCGCCCGGGCGAACAAGCTGACGAAACGGGCCGGCGAGGCCGGCTGCTGGGGCCGCGGCCCGAATCGAACGCTTACTCGATCACCTTCGGCACGAGGTACAGGCCGTCCTGGACGGCCGGGGCCGGGCGCTGGTTCTCGTCGCGGCTCACGTGTTCCGTGACGGCGTCGTCGCGCAGCCGCTGCGCGACTGCCTGGATCTGCTCGATCGGGTGCGCGAGCGGCGCGATGCCCGTCGTATCGACGGCCTGCATCTGCTCGACGAGCCCGAAGAACTCGTTGAGCTGGGTAAGCGTATGCTCGGCGTCGGCGTCGGCCATTTCGAGCCGCGCCAGGTGCGCGATGCGTTTCACATCGGTCAGGGTCAAAGCCATGCGGTCACCGGAAAAACAAGGGCTTGGCGCAGCGTGAAACTTGCGTTGCGTCAGGGGGTTGGAGGACTCGATCGAACCCTCAAAAATCGGGGGCGAAGCGGCAAAAATACAGCCCGTTTCGATTCAAATACTGCGAAATTATAAGGTATCATTACGCGTTCGACCCAGACCCGGACTGCCTTTGCCGCGCCGCCGCCGCTTTGACGAAGCCGCGCGGGCTTCGCGCCGGTCCCGGAAGATTTCACTCGCAGCTTCGCGCTTCCGAGCGGCCGCTCCCGCCCGATCCGAGGCTGTTATTTTTTCCGCTGCCGCCCTTCGCGCCATGTCCGCATGGGGCCGGCCCCAGAGCGAAACAGGATTCTGAATGTTCGGTTTTTTGCGCAGCTATTTCTCCAACGATCTCGCGATCGATCTCGGCACCGCAAACACCCTGATCTACATGCGCGGCAAGGGCATCGTGCTCGACGAGCCGTCCGTCGTGTCGATCCGCCAGGAAGGCGGCCCGAACGGCAAGAAAACGATTCAAGCAGTCGGCAAGGAAGCGAAGCAGATGCTCGGCAAGGTGCCCGGCAACATCGAGGCGATCCGTCCGATGAAAGACGGCGTGATCGCCGATTTCACGGTCACCGAGCAGATGATCAAGCAGTTCATCAAGACTGCGCACGAATCGCGGATGTTCTCGCCGTCGCCGCGCATCATCATCTGCGTGCCGTGCGGCTCGACCCAGGTCGAGCGCCGCGCGATCAAGGAAGCGGCCCACGGCGCGGGCGCGTCGCAGGTCTACCTGATCGAGGAGCCGATGGCGGCCGCGATCGGCGCGGGCCTGCCGGTGTCGGAAGCGACGGGCTCGATGGTCGTCGACATCGGCGGCGGCACGACCGAGGTCGGCGTGATCTCGCTCGGCGGCATCGTCTACAAGGGCTCGGTGCGCGTCGGCGGCGACAAGTTCGACGAAGCGATCGTCAACTACATCCGCCGCAACTACGGGATGCTGATCGGCGAGCAAACCGCCGAGGCGATCAAGAAGGAAATCGGCTCCGCGTTCCCGGGCTCGGAAGTCAAGGAAATGGAAGTCAAGGGCCGCAACCTGTCGGAAGGCATTCCGCGCAGCTTCACGATCTCGAGCAACGAAATCCTCGAGGCGCTCACCGATCCGCTGAACCAGATCGTGTCGTCGGTGAAGATCGCGCTCGAACAGACGCCGCCCGAACTCGGCGCCGACATCGCCGAGCGCGGGATGATGCTGACGGGCGGCGGCGCGCTGCTGCGCGACCTCGATCGCCTGCTCGCCGAGGAAACCGGCCTGCCCGTGCTCGTCGCCGAGGACCCGCTCACCTGCGTCGTGCGCGGCTCCGGGATGGCGCTCGAACGGATGGACAAGCTCGGCAGCATCTTCTCGTACGAGTGATCGTCTAGGCATCCGTATGTCGCTCGCGCGGCGTGGCAGGCTCGCTCGTTTAGAACGAACCGCCGCGCCGTTCGCGCGTCTGAGCAACATCTAAATCGATCACGCGCCCGGCGCTGACCATGGAATACAGTCCGCCGCCCCTCTTCAAACAAGGTCCGTCCGCACTCGCGCGGCTGATCTTCTTCGTCGTCCTGGCGATCGCGCTCCTCGTCTCGGACGCGCGCTTCAACACGCTCGAAATCGTCCGCGGCATCCTCGGCACCGTGCTTTATCCGCTGCAGCGCGCGGCGCTCGTGCCGCGCGACCTGTTTGTCGGCGCGACCGAGCTCGCGACGTCGAGCGCGTCGCTGCGGCACGAAAACCAGCAATTGCGCGACCGCAACCTGACGCTGTCGCTGCAGGCGAACCAGGCGGGCCAGCTCGCCGCCGACAACGCGCACCTGCGCGCGGTGCTCGAGCTGCGCCAGCAGATCGCCGCGCAGGCGACGCCCGTCGAGATCCAGTACGACACCGGCGACCCGTTCTCGCAAAAGATCATCATCGGCCACGGCGCGCAGGCGGGCATCCAGGACGGCGCGCCCGTCGTCAACGAGGACGGCGTGATCGGCCAGGTCACGCGCGTGTTCCCGCTGCAGTCGGAAGTCACGCTCGTCACCGATCGCGACCTCGCGATTCCGGTCCAGGTGCTGCGCACCGGGCTGCGCAGCGTGATCTACGGCACGCCGAAGGGCGACGCGCTCGATCTGCGCTTCGTGCCGACGAGCGCCGACCTGCTCGTCGGCGACGAACTCGTGACGAGCGGCCTCGACGGCGTTTATCCGCCGGGGCTGCCGGTCGCGAAGGTCGTACGCGTCGACAAGCTCGCCGACACCGCGTTCGCGCACGTCGTCTGCGCGCCGGTCGCCGCGGTGCGCGGCGCGCGCGAGATGCTCGTGCTGCACTACCGCAACGACGTCCCGCCGCGGCCCGCGACCGACGATACCGCGACCGACGCGAACGGGAAGCCGGCGAAGGGCAAGAAGGCGGCGAAGGGCGCGGACAAGAACACGAAGGCGGCGAACAAGAGCGCCGACAAGGGTGCGAAGCCCGCCGCGCAACCGCCCGCGCCCGCCCAGAACCGCCCGGCCGGCGCGGCGCAGCCCGCCGCTCCGCTCAAACCCGCGGCCGCGCCGTCGCAAGGAGCACAGCGATGAGCCGCCCTCAGTACATCCTGCAGCAGGTCAATCCGTACTTCATCGTCTTCAGCCTCGCGGCCGCGTTCCTGCTGAACCTGATGCCGTGGGGACGGATTCCCGGCGTGCCCGATTTCGTCGCGCTCGTCGTGCTGTTCTGGAACATCCATCAGCCGCGCAAGGTCGGGATGGGCGTCGCGTTCATGCTCGGCATCCTGATGGACGTCCACGACGCGGGCCTCCTCGGCGAGCACGCGCTCGCGTACACGCTGCTCGCGTACGGCGCGATCACGATCCACCGGCGCGTGCTGTGGCTGCCGCTCGGCGTGCAAATTTTCTACGTCGCGCCGCTTCTCGTGCTCGCGCAGCTCGTGCCGTTCGTGATCCGGCTGCTGATGGGCGCAGCGTTTCCCGGCTGGAGCTATCTCGTCGACGGTTTCGTCGAGGCGGCGCTGTGGCCGATCGCGAGCCATCTGCTGCTGATGCCGCAGCGCCGTCCGGTCGACCCGGACGACACGCGGCCGATCTGACGCGCCGCGCCGCCAGGATTTGCACGTTGAACGCCCGCCGACCGCCCACCGCTAGCGTTTTGCGGCCGCAGCGCGCCGGCCTGCGAGTGGGCGCGGCCCGCGCAAGCGCGCCATGTCGGCACCGCCCGACACACCGGCGCGGCGGCGGAAAGCGCGCCCCTTCATCCGTAATCGCATGACCGAATTCAAGGACACTCAACAGCAGCTCTCGAAGTTCCGCCTGCGCGTCGCGGCGGCGGGCGTGTTCGTGTTCGTCTGCTTCGGCCTGCTCGCCACGCGGTTCTTCTACCTGCAGGTCTGGCAGCACGGCAAATACGCGCTGCAGGCCGAGGAAAACCGGATCTCGGTCGCGCCGATCGTCCCGAACCGCGGGATCATCACCGACCGCAACGGCGTCGTGCTCGCGAAGAACTACTCCGCGTACACGCTCGAGATCACGCCGTCGAAGCTGACCGACACGCTCGAAAACACGATCAACGCGCTCTCCGAAGTCGTGCAGATCGACGCGCGCGACCGCCGCCGCTTCAAGAAGCTGCAGGAGGACTCGAAGAACTTCGAGAGCCTGCCGATCCGCACCCGCCTGACCGACGACGAAGTCGCGCGCTTCACCGCGCAGCGCTGGCGCTTCCCGGGCGTCGACGTGCGCGCGCGCCTGTTCCGCCAATATCCGCTCGGCCCGACGGCCGCGCACGTGATCGGCTACATCGGCCGGATCTCGAAGCGCGACCAGGACCGCATCGACGCGATGAGCGACGAGAACGACAGCGATCCGGAAACCTACGATCCGCGCCGCGACGCGAACAACTACAAGGGCACCGACTACATCGGCAAGGTCGGCGTCGAGCAGAGCTACGAGACGGAGCTGCACGGGATCACGGGCTTCGAGGAAGTCGAGGTGACGGCGGGCGGACGGCCCGTGCGCACGCTGTCGCGCACGCAGGCGACGCCCGGCAGCAACCTCGTGCTGTCGCTCGACATCGGGCTGCAGCAGGTCGCCGAGCAGGCGTTCGCCGGCAAGCGCGGCGCGCTCGTCGCGATCGAGCCGAAGACGGGCGACGTGCTCGCGTTCGTGTCGTCGCCGAGCTTCGACCCAAATTCGTTCGTCGACGGCATCGACCAGCAGACCTGGGACGAGCTCAACAACTCGCCCGACAAGCCGCTCCTGAACCGCCCGCTGCACGGCACCTATCCGCCCGGCTCGACGTACAAGCCGTTCATGGCGCTCGCGGGCCTGACGCTCGGCAAGCGCTCGCCGGGCTGGGGCTTCCAGGACCCCGGCTACTTCACGTTCGGCGGCCACACGTTCCGCAACGACGTGCGCTCGGGTCAAGGCTGGGTCGACATGAACAAGGCGATCATGGTGTCGAACGACACGTATTTCTACATGCTCGCGCGCGACCTCGGCGTGACCGCGATCGCGAACTTCATGAAGCCGTTCGGATTCGGCCAGATCACCGGCATCGACGTCCAGGGCGAGGCGCGCGGCGTGCTGCCGTCGCCCGAATGGAAGAAGAGGACGTTCAAGAAGGCCGCTCAGCAGAAGTGGTTCGACGGCGAGACGATCAGCCTCGGGATCGGTCAGGGCTACAACTCGTTCACGATCCTGCAGCTCGCGCACGCGACCGCGACGCTCGCGAACGACGGCGTCGTCATGAAGCCGCACCTCGTGAAAGAGGTCGAGAACCCGATCTCGCGCGAACGGCACCTGACCGTGCCGAAGGAAAGCGGCGTGATCCCGCTCAAGCAGAGCGACCTCGACGTCGTGAAGCGCGGGTTGGAGAACGTCGTCGAGAATCCGTCCGGCACCGCGTTCAAGGTGTTCCGCGGCGCGCCGTACCTCGCGGCGGGCAAGACCGGCACCGCGCAGGTGTTCTCGCTGCAGGGCGGCAACTACCGCGGCCACCTGCTTGCCGAGCATCTGCGCGACCACGCGCTCTTCATTGCATACGCGCCCGCCGACCATCCGCAGATCGCAATCGCGCTGATTGTCGAGAACGGCGGCTGGGGCGCGCAGTCCGCAGGCCCAATCGCGCGGCGCGTGCTCGATTTCTATCTGCTCGACCGCAAGAATCCCACGACTGAAGCCGCAGCCGTCGCGGCGGCCGCGTCGGCGACCGAGCCGGTCAACGCGCCCGTGATCGGCGACGCGGTGAAGACCGTCGGCGTTGCGGCCGGGTTCAAGGCGCTGCCTCGGCCGACGCCGCCCGCGGCGGCGAGCGGAGAGGAGGCGGCGTCGGGCGCAAGCGGGGCGGCGGCCAGCGACGAAAATGCCGGCGTCGGCACAGCGGCCACCCGCGCGGCCACCCATGCAGCCGGCGCCGCGGCGAGCGCAACGGGCAGCGCGTCGAGCGCAACCGCGACGGCCGGCAGCGCCGCGAGCGCGCCGCCTGCGGCCCGCCGCCTGCCGACGCGCAAACCGCGCCGCGCGCCGGCGAGCGACGCGGCGATCACCGCCGCCGCACCGCGCGACGACCAACGGAAGTCCCTGTGGGACGACCAACGGAAGTCCCCGCGGGACGATAACCGCGCCATCCCCGCCGAGAAGCCGGCGCGGGGCGGCATCGACGAGTAACGGAGACAGGCATGCAATTCGACAAGCGCGCCTCGCTCGACAAGATCAAGCAGATGTTCGCGGGCTTCGACCGACCGCTCGCGCTCATCGTGTTCCTGCTGCTGTGCGTCGGCATCGTCACGCTCTACAGCGCGAGCATCGACATGCCCGGACGCGTCGAGGACCAGTTGCGCAACATCCTGCTGACGTTCGCGCTGATGTGGGTGATCGCGAACATTCCGCCGCAGACGTTGATGCGCTTCGCCGTGCCGCTCTATTCGTTCGGCGTCGCGCTCCTCGTCGCGGTCGCGCTGTTCGGGATGACGAAAAAGGGGGCGAAGCGCTGGCTGAACGTCGGCGTCGTGATCCAGCCGTCCGAGATCCTCAAGATCGCGACGCCGCTGATGCTCGCGTGGTACTACCAGCGGCGCGAAAGCAGCCTGCGCTGGTACGACTTCGTCGTTGCGTTCGGCATCCTGATGGTGCCCGTCGGCCTGATTGCGAAGCAGCCGGACCTCGGCACCGCCGTCCTCGTGTTCGCGGCAGGCCTCTTCGTGATCTATCTCGCGGGGCTGTCGTACAAGCTGATCGTGCCGGTGCTCGTCGCCGGCGTGCTCGCGGTCGGCTCGATCGCCGTGTTCGAGAATCGCATCTGCCAGCCCGAAGTCGTCTGGCCGCTGATGCACGACTACCAGAAGCACCGCGTCTGCACGCTGCTCGACCCGACGTCCGATCCGCTCGGCAAGGGCTTCCACACGATCCAGGCAGTGATCGCGATCGGCTCCGGCGGCCCGCTCGGCAAGGGTTATCTGAAGGGCACGCAGGCCCACCTCGAATTCATTCCGGAGAAGCACACCGACTTCATCTTCGCGGTGTTCTCCGAGGAATTCGGGCTCGTCGGCGGGCTCATGCTGCTCACGCTCTACATGGCGCTGATCGCGCGCGGGCTCTACATCGCCGCACAAGGCGCGACGCTGTTCGGGCGGCTGCTCGCCGGGTCGCTCACGCTCGCGTTCTTCGTCTACGCATTCGTCAACATCGGGATGGTGAGCGGCGTGCTGCCCGTCGTCGGCGTGCCGCTGCCGTTCATGAGCTATGGCGGCACAGCGCTCACGACACTCGGTATCGCCATCGGGCTCATCATGAGCGTCGGACGGCAAAAGCGGCTGATGAAGAGCTGATCGAAGCGGCGCGCGATGCGCCGCTTTTTTTATCGCCGATTTCGGGCCGGCGTTCGGCGTGTCGGGTGCGGTGAACGCGCGGACTCGCGACGTTCTACGCGTCGGTCGCGGTTGTCGCGCGTCGTGTCTGGCGGGCAAGCCTTGCGCGAGCCTGGTTTGCGGTTTGCGGTTTGCGGTTTGCGGTTTGCGGTTTGCGGTTTGCGGTTTGCGGTTTGCGGTTTGCGGTTCACCTATTCGTCCGGTCCGATCAGTTCGACGGACCAGGCGCCTTCGGCGCCGACGCCCCGCCCAGCCCCGCCTTCAGTTCGGCCGTCAGCTCCCGGTACTTGAGCGCCGCCGCGTTGTCGCCTTGCGCGGCGGCCGCCGCGTAGTATGCGCGGGCGATGTTGAGGTTGCGCGCGACGCCGTCGCCGCCGTGCTCGTAGAACGACGCCGTCACATATTGCGAAACCGGCTCGCCCGCGTCGGCCGCGCGCTTGTACCAGGCGAACGCCTGCCGGTTGTCGCGCGGCGTGCCGCGTCCATCGAGAAACTGGTTCGCAAGCGCGAGCTCGGCCTGCACGTGCCCTTGCCGCGCAGCCTTCAGGAACCAGCCGTGCGCGGCCGCCGGATCGCGCGCGACGAACTCGCCGTCGTCGAGCATCCGGCCATACACATATTGCGCCTGAGACATGCCCGCGTCGGCCGCGCGCTTCAGCCAGCGCAGCCCTTCCGGCACGTTCGCCGTCACGCCTTCGCCCGTGATCAGCATCATCGCGTAATCGAACGCGGCGAGGCGGTTGCCGCGCGTCGCCGCGTCGTGAAACTGCACGAGCGCGGCGCGCAGATTGCCCGCGTTGTAGTCGGCGATCGCCGACTCGGTCTCGCGCTCCGGATTCGGCTGCCTCTGCGCGCCCGACGCCTGCGCGAACGCGCCGCCCGTCGCCGCGCCGAACGCCGTCGCGAGCAGCGCGCCGATCGCCGCGTCTCGCAGCGCGCGCCGCGCACGCGCAAACGGTGCGCGGCGGCGCTTCCCGTTCATCCCCGCACCTCCTGCAGCGCCTGCCGCGTCGCGCGCAGCAGCCACACGACATCCGCCGACAACGCAATCACGCGAAACCCGGCTTCGAGATACTGGCGCGCACTGGCCGCGTCGGCGGCGAAGATGCCGACCGGCACGCCGGCGCGCCGCCCCGCCGCGAGCACGTGTTCGAGCGCGGCCGCAACGTCCGGATGCTTGATATCGCCGAGATGCCCGAGGCTCGCCGACAGATCGGCCGGACCGACGAACAGGCAATCGACGCCCGGCGTCGCCGCGATCCGCTCGGCCTCGTCGATCCCGCGCGCCGATTCGATCTGCACGATCGTCGCGATCTGCGCGTTCGCGGTCTGCACGTAGTCGCGCCGCATCCCGTATGCGGCCGCGCGAACGATGCCCGCGACGCCGCGCAGCCCATCCGGCGCGTCGGCCGACTGAAAGCGGGTGAGGCGCACCGCGTGCGCGGCGTCGTCGGCCGTCTCGATGTTCGGGAACATCAGCGTGCGCGCGCCCGCGTCGAGCGCCCGCTTGACGAGCCACGGCTCACACGCCGGCACTCGCACGACGGGCTCGCTCGGCAGATGCGCGGCCGCAAGCGCACGCAACTGCGCGGCGACGTCGTGGCTGTCGTTCGGCGCGTGCTCCATGTCGATGCACAGCCAGTCGAAGCCGGCATGCGCGAGCGCCTCGGTCGCCGCCGCGCTCGCGAGCGTGAGCCACAGGCCGAACAACGGCTCGTCGCCGTCGCGCAGACGCGTCTTCAGGGAATTGGTAAGCGTGCTCATCGGCGGCCTCCTGTCGTGCGGCGCACGAGCGGACTGCGATTCGGAAGGAGCGGCGGGCGGCCGCTGGGCGGGCGCCGAGCTGCAAGGACGCGCGCGGCTCGATCATCGCGGCGGCCGATTCGATCATACCGTGATCGCAGCCGGTGCGCGGAGTCGGGAAATACTGATGCGGGGTGAAGCCGCGCACGGCGGGGCGCGAACTGGTTGGTGCGATTCGGGGAGTCGGGGAGTCGGGGAGTTCGATGAGTCGACGGGTCGACGGGTCGACGGGTCGACGGGTCGACGGGTCGGCGGGTCAGCGGGTCAGCGGGTCAGCGGGGCGGGGGGGCAGCGGGTGAGAGGGGGAGCGGGGCGGGGGGGCGGGGGGGCAGAGGGGAAGCGGGGGAGAGGGGGAGAGATGGGGAGAGCGCGGGGGAGGGAAAGGGG
>NZ_LOVS01000035.1:0-2510 GCF_001523835.1 Burkholderia sp. ABCPW 14
CCACTAAACCCACAAACACCAGACCCACAAAACCACCGAACCGCCGAACCACCGAACCGCCGAACCACCGAACCCCCGAACCGCCGAACCGCCGAACCGCCGAACCGCCGAGCAAGCCGAGCAAGCCGAGCAAGCCCAACAAGCCCAACAAGCCCAACAAGCCCAACAAGCCCAACAAGCCCAACAAGCACGCAGCCTGACAGCCGATGCGGCGCCCGACACGCCTGCCGGAACAGACGCGGCGAGCGTCGCCCCCTACAGAACCGTCCCCTTCAGCAGCGTCACCAGCCAATCCGCGAACACCTGAAGCCGCCGAGACAGATGCTGCCGATGCGGATAGAGCAGCGTCATCGGCATCGGCGCCGCGCGATGGTCCGGCAGCACTTCGACGAGCTCGCCCGCGCGCAGATGCGCGTCGACGTCGTACGCGGGAATCTGGATGAGCCCGAGTCCCGACAGGCAGCACGCGATATAGGCCTCCGCGTTGTTCACGGTCACGCGCCCTTGCAGCGCGAGCCGTCTGACCGTTTCGCCTTCGACCCATTCCCACGGCGCGATGCGCCCGTTCGACGGCGATGCATAGTGGATCGGCCGATGGCGCGAGAGATCGGCGGGCGTGCGCGGCACGCCGTGGCGCGCGAGATACGCGGGGCTTGCCACGTTGATGAGCGGCAGGTCGCCGATCGCGCGTGCAATGAGGCCCGAGTCGCTCAGCGTGCCGACGCGCAGCACGCAGTCGACGCGCTCCTCGATCAGATTCACCGCGCGATCGGTGGCGCCGAGGTCGATGCTGATCTGCGGGTATTGGTCGAGAAACGCCGGCAGCGCGGGCGCGACGATCAGGCGGCCGATGCGGCCCGGCATGTCGACGCGCAGCGTGCCGCTCGGCCCGACGGTCGAATGGCGGAACAGGTTCTCGGTGTCCTCGACGTCGGCGATGACGCGCAGACAGCGCTCGTAAAGCGCGGCGCCGTCCTGCGTCGGCGTCACCTTGCGCGTCGTCCGGTTGAGTAGCCGCGCGCCGACCCGGCCCTCCAGTTCCTGGATCGCCGCCGACACCGACGAGCGCGGCATCCCGAGCGTGTCGGCCGCGCGCGTGAAGTTCGCGCATTCGACGACGCGCGCGAACACGCGAAAGAGGTCAATGCGATCCATCGGCGTCTCCGTGGCAAAGCGCGGGCGGCGGCGTCACGCGACGCGTGTCGGGGGCGGCGGGCGGCGCGGGTAAGGGGGCGAGCTGGGTCATCGTCCGGGGATTGAGCGTGCGGCAGCCAACAATTGTTCGATTTCTCTGACGGGTGATGTCGGAGATGATGGCTTTATAAGAATTTTCTGGAATATATCATCCGAACGCATGCGAGGCGGCATCCAGCGGCCTCGTGCCTCGGAAACGGAGAGCCACCATGGCAGACCACGGCATCAAGGGCAAAACCGCGATCATCACGGGCGGCGCGAAGAATCTCGGCGGGCTGATCGCGCGCGATCTCGCCGAGCATGGCGCGAAGGCGGTCGTCATCCATTACAACAGCCCGGGTACGCAGGCCGATGCCGAGGCGACCGTCGCGGCGGTGAAGGCGGCGGGCGCGCGGGCGGTCGCATTGCAGGCGGACCTGACGACGGCGGGCGCCGTCGAGAAGCTGTTCGCCGATGCGGTGGCCGCGGTCGGCCGTCCGGACATCGCGATCAACACGGTCGGCAAGGTGCTGAAGAAGCCGTTCGCCGAGATCACCGAAGCCGAATACGACGAGATGGCGGCCGTCAATTCGAAGTCGGCGTTCTTCTTCCTGAAGGAAGCGGGCCAGCACGTCAACGACAACGGCAAGATCCTCACGCTCGTGACATCGCTGCTCGGTGCGTTCACGCCGTTCTACGCGGCCTACGCGGGGCTGAAGGCGCCCGTCGAGCACTTCACGCGCGCGGCGGCGAAGGAATTCGGCGCGCGCGGCATTTCCGTGACGGCGGTCGGCCCAGGCCCGATGGACACGCCGTTCTTCTATCCGGCCGAAGGCGCGGACGCGGTCGCGTATCACAGGACGGCCGCCGCGTTGTCGCCGTTCTCGAAGACGGGGCTGACCGACATCGAGGACGTCGTGCCGTTCATTCGCCATCTCGTCAGCGACGGGTGGTGGGTCACCGGCCAGACGATCCTGATCAACGGCGGTTACACGACGAAGTAGGCGGCGAAGTAGGCGACGAAGTAAGCGGCAAGCAGGCGGCGCGGTACGCGGAGAAGCTTGCGTCCAATGCGTCGCGATTGGCGGGAGATCTGACAGGGAGGGCGATCAGTTCGCGTTGACGTCGTTGGCGGCGGATTGCGTGGCGTTTCCCGTAGTTGCCGGGTTCGTCATGGCGGGGGGTGGCGCAGGCGCCCCTGCCCCCGCCGCTGTCGGCGTGGCGGCCTCCGCCCGGGGCGGGCCGCCCGTCGGGCGCGGGGGGGGGGGGGGGGCTGCCCGGGGGGGGGGCCCGGCCCGCCCCCCCCCGCGTGCGGGGCGGTGCGGGGGGGCCTCACG
>NZ_LOVS01000036.1:0-14166 GCF_001523835.1 Burkholderia sp. ABCPW 14
AAAGCGAGAAAGCGAGAAAGCGAGAAAGCGAGAAAGCGAGAAAGCGAGAAAGCGAGAAAGCGAGAAAGCGAGAAAGCGAGAAAGCGAGAAAGCGAGAAAGCGAGAAAGCGAGAAAGCGAGAAAGCGAGAAAGCGAGAAAGCGAGAAAGCGAGAAAGCGAGAAAGCGAGAAAGCGACGCGATGCCGTCGGCGAAACGATCGGCCGGATAGAGCGGACTTTCGTTTCAAAGACGACATGTTGATGATGGTCAAGGCCAGAGGCGATTCGATTGACTTTCATGGAATCGAGCGAGGTCCGGCGCATATTCGTGGCCGCCGGTGTCGCTCGATGGAGAACGCCATGGGCGATACGAACACCGTGCTCGATTTCGTGAACGTCTGGTTCGACGCGACCCCGGACGCGATCGCCGTCGCAACGGCACACACGGCGATGACGTACGCTGAGCTCGCCCGCATCAGCGACGCCGTCGCCGCATTCCTCGAAGCGGAGGGTATCGGCCCCGGCAGCGTGGTGCCGATCGAGGCGCCGCGGTCGGGCGACTTCGTCGCCGGCCTGCTCGGCATCGTCAAGGCGGGCGCCGCCTATTGCCCGATCGACCACGCGTATCCCGAGGGACGCAAGACGTACATCGTCGAACAGACCGGCTCGCCGCTGCTGCTGACGGCCTTGCCCGCGCAGCCGGCCGGCGCGAGCGCGCGAGCGCGGCGAGTCGCGAGCATCGCGTCGTTGCGGCGCGACGCCGCGCCGCGCCCGCCGTCGCGCCGGCCGCAGCCTCGCGATCCGATCTATGTGATATTCACGTCCGGCACGACGGGCGTCCCGAAGGGCGTCGTCGTCGAGCATCGCTCCGTCGCGGCGTTGATCGCGTGGCACAACGCGCGTTTCGGCGTGGACCGGACGAGCCGCTCGACGCAGATCGCCGCACTCGGCTTCGATGCCGCCCACTGGGAGATCTGGTCGCCGCTGTGCGCGGGCGCCGCGCTTCATCTCGTCGACGACGACGCGCGGCGAGACGTGAACGCACTCGTCGCACTGTACGAGCGCGAACGGATCACGCATGCGTTCGTGCCGACGGTGATGGCGCGCGACGTGGTCAACGCGAGCGTGCGGAGCCCGTCGGCGATGAAGTATCTGTTCACGGGCGGCGAGAAATTGAATCCGATCGATACAGACCACATCCGCTATCGATTGATCGACTACTACGGCCCGACCGAGGCGACGGTGTGGGCGACCTTTCATCCGGTGCCGAGCGCGAGCCTCGGGCGGGCGCCGTCGATCGGCACGCCCGTCGCCGACACGCGGATCTGGATGCTCGATGCAAGGCTGCACGAGCCTGCGAGAGGCGATGTCGGCGAGATCTTCATTTCGGGCCCGTGTCTCGCGCGCGGCTATCTGAACGACCCGCGGCAGACCGCGGAAAAGTTTCTCGCGCATCCGTTCCTGCCGGGCGAGCGGATCTATCGCACGGGCGACCTGGGCCGATGGCTGCCCGACGGCTCGGTCCAGTTTCTCGGGCGCGTCGACGATCAGGTGAAGATTCGCGGCCATCTCGTCGAATTGAGCGAGGTCGAGATCGCGATTGCTCGCCAGCCGGGCGTCCGAAAGGTCAGCGTCGCGGCGACCGAGCCCGTGGACGGCGAGGCGAGGGAGATCGTCGCGTTCGTCATGCGCAAGTGGGTCATGGAGAAGATCGCCGACGAGGCCGGCGCACGCGGGCTGCCGCTGATGACCTTCCGCCTCGCTTACGCGACGTATTACGGCGAGACCGGCTTGAGCGCGGACTATCAATGGTGGGGACGGCTCGTCAGGACGTGCATCGCGCTTGGCGCGATTCCCGATCTGCATGAATTGCGCGAGGGGTTGACCACCGTAGACTACATGACGCGTGCGATCGCCCACATCTTCCGGAACCCGTCCGCGCTCGGCAAGAAGTTCAATCTGACGCATTCGGGCGAGCGCAACGTGTCGCTCAAGGGTTTTTTCGGACGGCTCGAACGTTACTTCGGATTCGCGTTCGAATTGCTGCCGTTTCGCGAATGGTTCGATCTCTGGAAAAGCGACAGCGGCACGCCGCTTTACCCGGTGCTGAGTCTGTTCCGGGACCGCATGCGCGACGACGCGTGCCTCGTCGAGCTGTACCAGCACACGTACTTGTGGAGGCATGACAACGCGTCGGCCTTCCTCGCGGGCAGCGGCATACGGCTGCCCGAATTCGACGAGCCGGAGCTGCGCCGTTATCTCGAGCATTCGATCGGCATCGCCTCGGCGTGACGCGTGACGTGACAGGACGGGACGGGACGGCATCGACGGACGGGCGCGGCGTTCGCACGCGGCCCGCCGTCCGGCGCGGCGCGGCGCGGCGAACGCGCGCATGGTTGGGCGCGCGGCCGTTCGGCGCTATCATCGCGGCACCTCCATTCGCCGATTCGCCATGCGTCCACCTCGACTCGATCAACTCGACGAACTCGACCGCAACCTCGTCGCGCTGCTGCAGGCGAACGCGCGCGCGAGCGTCGCGGATCTCGCACGGCAGCTCGGCGTCGCGCGCACGACCGTGCTCGCGCGGATCGCGCGGCTTGAGCGCACGCAGGTGATCGCGGGTTACAGCGTGCGGCTCGGGCAGGACGTGCTCGACGCGAGCATCTACGCATACGTCGGCATCATCCTCGCGCCGAAGTACGGCAAGGACGTGCTGAAGCGCCTCGACCGCATGCCCGAGGTGCAACTGCTGTGCGCGGTGAGCGGCGAGTACGACTACGTCGCGTGGCTGCGCGCCGATTCGCCCGAGCGCCTGAACGACCTGCTCGATCAGATCGGCGCGCTCGAAGGCGTCGAGCGGACGACGACGTCGATCATCCTCGCGCGCAAGATCGATCGTGGGACGATCGGCTGACGCGCCGCGTCGCCCGACGTGCGAAGACGAACAAGACAACCCTGACGAGAGGCCGGGATCATGACGACGAGCCAAACCTATTCGCGCCCCGAGCGGCTGCTGCAGATCGCGTCGTGGGGCATCGCCGTGGCGTTCGCGCTGTTCCTCAACATGCTGGGCAGCCTCGTGATCCGCGACATGGCGTTCGCGCCGCGCGGCGGGCCGCCGACGCTCGCGCGCTACGCCGACACGCAGGCCGACGCGTCGCTGCGCGCGACGCGTCGGGAACTGCAGCGCGAGCAGAGCGCGCTGACGGACAAGGCCGACGCGTTCACGACCGCCCGCAACCGCGCGCAGCAGGATTACGACCAGGCGAAGGAGAGCTTTCGCAACTGGATCGCGACGCGCAGCGCGACGGGCGACGCGAGCCGCAATCCCGACGTGCTCGCGCGCACGCGCCAGCTCGACGAGCTGCAGGCAGCGGTGGCCGGATGGCAGCGCCAGCAGGATCGGATCAGCGACCAGCTCGACGCGCTGCGCAAGCGGCAGGACGACGTGAGCGCGCAGCTCGCGCAATCGCAGACGCAGGCCGCGCGCAGCTTCGAGCAGGCGAGCCGCCGCTACGAACTCGTCGTATTCGCGTGGCGGCTCGGGTTCACGCTGCCGATTCTCGTGCTCGCCGTCTGGCTCTTCGTCCGTTACCGGAAGGTGCGCTACTGGCCGTTCGTCTATGGCTTCGGGATGTTCGCGCTGACGGCGTTCTTCGTCGAGCTCGTGCCGTATCTGCCGAGCTTCGGCGGCTACGTGCGCGTCATCGTCGGCATCGTGCTGACGGTGTTCGCGGGCGTCTACATGCTGCGTGCGTTCCAGCGCTACGTCGAACGCAAGCGCGAGGAGATGCGGCGCAGCCAGCACGAGCGCGCGCAGACGATCGGCTACGAGAAGGCGATCGCCGCGTATCAGAAGAAGCTCTGCCCGTCGTGCGACAAGCCGTGGAACCTCGGCGGCGACGGCGCGACGTTCTGCATCCACTGCGGGCTCAAGCTGTTCGAGCAGTGCGGGTGCGGCACGCGCAACTTCGCGTTCTTTCCGTTTTGCAGCGGCTGCGGGACGTCGGTGAGCCGCGCGGAAGGCGAGGGGCGGCGCGCAGACGCCGCATGACGCGCGGCCGTTTGCGCGCGCCGTCGGGTCACTGCGATTCGATCACTTTGCAGGGCTTGCTGCAGTTCGTGTACTTCATGCACGTCTTGTTCGAGACGAGCCCTTCCAGATTCTCCCGCGCGAGCTTCTTGGCCGCCGTGCACGCGTCGTGGCTCTTGCCCGGAACGACGCCCGTGGCCGACAGCCCCCGGTCGGCCTTGCACGGATCGGCGGGTGCGTTTTCCTTGATCGAGCAGCGCCCCTCCTGACTGACTTTCGCCGCGTGCACGGCAGGCGCGGCGGCGAGCGACGCGAAGGCTGCGACGACGGCAAGACGGATTAGACGGCATGCGTTCCGAGTCATGATTGTCATTGTTCTTCTCCAGCGGATGGGACCGAGACCGGCCGGCCTCGGACGAGTCGGCCGCCCGAAGGGGGCCGCGATGGGCCGGCGACGCGTTCGGCGGCTCGCCGGGACCGGGCGGGACCGGCGAGCCGCCGAGCGAGGACGGCGTCGACGATACCCGCGATCGAGCGTAAGTAAGCCGAAAGCACGCCGTCAAGCTACGAAATCTGGTGGGCGGGCGACGCACGCGGGATAGCCGCCGAGGCCATGCTGCGCGGCGATGCCGAGGCGCGGCATGGGCGGGCGGTCCGCGCGAATCGACGGTCTATCGACTGTTTTCGACGAATTGTCGAAAACAGTCGACAATTCGTCGAAAATTCACGTCGTTCCGCATCAGTTTTCATCTATAAAGTGTTTTTGCACATCCCTACACTCTTCGGCAGGGCAACACGCCGTTTACAACAATCACCTTGTCAGGAGAGAAGACATGAAAATCGCCATCGTCGGCGCAGGTCTCATCGGCCACACCATCGCTCATCTGCTGCGCGAAACCGGCGACTACGAAGTCGTCGCGTTCGATCGCGATCCGGACGCGCTCGCGAAGCTCGCAAAGGAAGGCATCGCGACCCAGCGCGTCGATTCCGCCGATGCGGCCGCGATCCGCGAAGCGGCGAAGGGCTTCGATGCGCTCGTCAATGCGCTGCCGTACTACCTGGCCGTCAACGTCGCCGCCGCCGCGAAGGCCGCGGGCGTCCATTATTTCGATCTGACCGAGGACGTGCGCGCGACGAGCGCGATCCGCGAGCTCGCCGAAGGCGCCGACCGCGCATTCATGCCGCAATGCGGCCTCGCGCCGGGCTTCATCGGCATCGCCGCGCACGAGCTCGTCAACGGCTTCTCCGAAGTGCGCGACGTGAAGATGCGCGTCGGCGCGCTGCCCGAGTATCCGACCAACGCGCTCAAATACAACCTGACGTGGAGCGTCGACGGCCTCATCAACGAATACTGTCAGCCGTGCGAAGCGGTCCGCGACGGCCGCCGCCAGTGGGTGCAGCCGCTCGAAGGGCTCGAGCATTTCTCGCTCGACGGCATCGAATACGAGGCGTTCAACACGTCGGGCGGCCTCGGCACGCTGTGCGAGACGCTCGAAGGCAAGGTCGAGACGCTCGATTACAAGTCGGTCCGCTATCCGGGCCACCGCGAGCTGATCCAGTTCCTGCTCGAGGACCTGCGCCTGTCGACCGACCGGGACACGCTGAAGTCGATCATGCGCCGCGCGGTGCCGTCGACGAAGCAGGACGTCGTGCTCGTGTTCGTCACGGTGACGGGCGTGAAGCACGGCCAGCTCGTGCAGGACGTCTTCACGCGCAAGATCTTCGCGAAGGAGATCTGCGGGATGCCGATGAGCGCGATCCAGATCACGACGGCGGGCGCGATGTGCGCGGTGCTCGATCTGTTCCGCGAGAAGAAGCTGCCGCAAAGCGGTTTCGTGCGCCAGGAGCAGGTGCCGCTCCACGCGTTCCTCGCAAACCGCTTCGGCAAGCTGTACGAAGGCGGCACGCTCGAGCGGATGCACGCGCTCGCGTAACGCGTTCGGCGCGCGTGCGCGGTTGCGCACGCGTGGCATGCTTCGCGGCCTACCGGCGGTGCGACGGCCGGACCGAGTCGCGATGCGCGGGCCGCGACCATGCGCCGGGCAGGCCTTCGGGCCGCCCGGCGTTTTTTCGTGCGTGTCGTGTCAGGGGCAGGGCCCGGCGGCCGCGCCGCCGCGCCGCATCAGGCGGGCAGCGGCGGCACCGTCGACGCGCCGCGCGCGGGCGGCGGCGCAATGTGGTCGAGCAGCACGTCGACGGCCGTATCCGACGGCGTGGTGTTGTCGAACATCAGGAGACCGTCGCACTGCGCGCCCGACGGAATGAAGCGGCGCTGCCGGTATTCGTCCCAGTGCGCGAGCTTGTACGCATCGTTCGGATTGCCGCGCGCGACGATCCGCGCATGCGCGGTCTCCTCCGACGTATGAACCCAGACGATGCGCAGCTCGATGTCGGGCCCGACGCCGAGCCACGCGCGGTCGAACAGCCGCCGGTCGCGCACCTCGCGCGACAGCGGCCCGACGACGATCACGCTGATCCCGAGCTCCAGGTTCTCGCGCGCGGTGTCGAGAAGCCCCTGGTATTCGGGGTCGCGCAGATGCTGAAGATAGAGCGGGCTGTCGCGGTCGTTCGGGTCGTGCGTCAGCGCGCCCATCGCGGCCGAGCTGTAGCGGCCGTACAGCGTGTCCTTGTCGAGCAGGCAGAACGCCTCGCCGGTCGTCTTCATCAGCGGCCGGATCAGCCGCTTGGCGAGCGTCGTCTTGCCGGTGCCCGCATGGCCGCAGAAAAACACCAGATACGTCACGAACGGCCGCCCTCCGAAACGGCAGGCCCGCCTGCCCGGTTCTTGTCGTCGGGGACGTCGGCCGGGAGGGCGCCGTTCGCTTCGAGCCACATCACGTTGATGATGCCGAAGCCGAGCGCGACGCCGATGCCGAGAATCCATGAGAAATACCACATCGCAGCCTCCTTGACGGTCAGGTCGGCGGCGCGGGCCGCCGGACGATTCGAGGGAGCGCCGCCCGCGCGAGCGGGCCGCGACGCATGCACGACGCCGATCATGACCAATAACGGGGGCCCGCGCAAGCGACGCGCCGCCGCCACGGCGCGCGAGAGCGGCTAAACTGTGCGCCGGAATCGCCTCGAACCAAGCAAGAGCATGCTGATCAACTGCGCCGCATACCAGGATGGCCGCAAGCTGGCCGACATCGACATCGACGACATCAGCGACTATGTCGCGAAGCCGGAGTGCTTCGTCTGGGTCGCCCTGAAGGATCCCGAGCCCGACGAGATCGAGCGGATGGGCGAGGAGTTCGGCCTGCACGAGCTCGCGCTCGAGGACGCGCGCAAGGGCCACCAGCGCCCGAAGATCGAGGAGTACGGCGATGCGCTGTTCGCGGTGCTGCACACGGTCGAGATCGACGGGCAAGGCGAGCTCCAGCTCGGCGAGCTGAACGTGTTCGTCGGCCCGAACTATGTGCTGTCGATCCGCAACCACACCGAGCAGGACTTCCGCGCGGTGCGCGCCCGCTGCGAGCGCGAGCCGCATCTGTTGAAGGAGGGCTCGGCGTATGTGTTCTACGCGCTGATGGACCAGGTCGTCGACCGCTATTTCCCGACGCTCGAGGCGCTGAGCGCGGAGCTGGAGGCGCTCGAGGACCGGATCTTCGAGAAGACGGGCACGGCGGCCGCCCGCGCGCTGATCGAGGATCTCTACACGCTCAAACGCCGGCTCGTGATGCTGCACCAGCACACGGCGCCGCTCGTCGAGCCGCTCGCGAAGCTCGTCGGCGGCCGCATTCCGCAGGTCTGCGCGGGGATGGAGCATTATTTCCGCGACGTCTACGACCATCTGCTGCGGATCGTGCGGACGATCGAAGGGCGGCGCGAGATGCTCGTCACCGCGATCCAGGTGAACCTCGGCATGATCTCGCTCGCGGAAAACGAAGTGACGAAGCGACTCGGCTCGTTTGCCGCGCTGTTCGCGATCCCGACGATGATCGCCGGGATCTACGGGATGAACTTCAACAACATACCGGAGCTGCACTGGCGCTTCGGCTTCTACGTGTGCCTGGGCGTGATGGCCGCCGCCGACCTGTTCCTGTGGCGGCGCTTCAGGAAAGCCGGCTGGCTGTGAGCCGGCGCGCGCGTCAGGCGGGCGTCGCGTGCTTGCCGATGACGACCGTCCACGGCCGCACCCGCCAGCGCTTGACGAGGCCGTTCGCGACGTACGGATCGGCTTGCGCGAACGCTTCGGCGACGGCGGGCGAAGGCGCGTCGAACACGAGCACGGCCTGGTCGGCCGGATCGGCGAGCGCGCCTGCGAGCAGCAGCTCGCCGCGCGCGGTCGCCGCCTTTGCTAGCGCGAGGTGCTCGGCGCGGTACGTGCCGCGCCGTTCGAGATAGTCGTCGACGAGTTCGTAGGTCAGCAGGTAGTACATGGGGGCTCCGCGAGCGATGGCGCGCCGGCCCGTTCGCGGGCCGGCGGCCGGTTGTACAGGCAACGGCTAGTATAGGCCGTGCGTCGCGCGCGCCGCATCGTGTAACAAACGGTCGCGCCCGCTCGCCTCGCATCGTCGAGGCCGCCGATTCTGCCGCGCGCTGCGGCGCGTCCGGCGGACTTCGGCATCGAATCGCGTCGCCGACGCGGATTGGGCCGCATTTCGCGGCGAACACGCCGTTACAAAACGATACGGATCGCGGCCCGCGCACGCGTCAGACTTGCGCGCGAAGAGCATGCCGATTGCGCGGACGCATCGCGCGGCGGACGCGGCCGAATGCGCGGTGCGTTCGAGACGCGCGCAATCTTCGAGACACAGGCGGCCGCGCGACCGCGATGCCGCACCGAACCACACGAACCCACTCGAATCGATGAAGCTCCGAACACTGTTGCTATTGGGAATGTCGTCCGCGATGCTCGCCGCCTGCGGCTGGTTTCATGCCGGTCCCGGCGAGCGCGACATCGACGCCGCCGTGCGCCGCGCGCTCGACGCGGAAAACCGCGGGCCGCTCAACACGATGCTCGGCCAGCCGCTGCCCGTCGCGGCCGACGTCGCGTTAGTGAAGCCCATCGGCGATTGCGCGAAGGTCGCCGAACGCACGTACTCGTGCAATGTCGCGATCGCGTGGCACGACGGACAGAAGGACGAAGGCGACGCGTCGCTGCGCACGACGCTCACGTTCACGGAAGACAACGACGGCGCGTGGCAGACGTCGCACGTCGATGCGGCGCTCGCCGCTGGTGCGGCGAAGTCGCTGATCGACCGGATCAGCGGCGCGGTCGCGGCGAGCGGCGCATCGGACGCGCAGTGAGCCGTTCGTCGCCGGTTTTCGGCGGTCGGCGTGCGTGTCGCGGCGATCGTCGCGTTGAGCGATGCCGTGTGTGGCGGTTTGCCGATGGCTTGAAATGGACGTGAATGGCGCGTAGTCGGCTTCGAGCGGGCGGCTTGCGTTTTGCCGAGACGGATCGTTGCGGCGGTCGACGCCGGATGGCGTAAGGCGTAAGGCGTAAGGCGTAAGGCGTATGCGGATCGCGGCGGATCGCTCGCAATGGAAGCCAGTTGCCGATCGGAAAGCGTCGTCGGCGGCGCGTGCGCCGTCGCTGCGATGTCGATGTCGATGTCGATGTCGATGTCGATCTCGCGTGCAGGCGCAGCGTTCGCTTGCGATCCGCAATCAGCGATCGACGTTCGGCGGGAATATCGGCAAAAGGCAAGGTGGACGCCGACTCGGCCGCGCGAGCCGCACATCGCGGCCCGCGCGTCACGGTACGTCAGTGATGTGCGTACGTGCGCTGCGTGCGCACCGCATGCGTGCGGCGCGCATGGTGCCGCCGGTGCTTGCGATGCTGCGCCGTCTTCGCGGCATGGCGCGCCGGCGCGGCTTGCGCGCCGCCCGACGGGTTCGACTGGCCTTCGCCGAATTGATAGGTCTGCGACGTCTGCGCATGCACGGCGGACGCCACCGCGAGCGCGGCGCAGGCGGCCGCGATGAAGATCGAAAGCTTCACGAGTATGCTCCTGTCGAATGAGGCGCACGAGCATAGCGCGACTGCGGCGCGCGTACCTTTCCGTTTGCCTGCGTCGAATGATCTTTGACAATCGCGCGGGCGCCAGGCGTTCTAGGCCCGAGCATCGCGCGACGAAGCAAACGAGCCGGCCGCGGATCGATGCATGCGGCCGGACGCAGCGGATCAGGCGGTGTCGTCAGTACTGGCGATTGTCGTCGCCGCGGCGGTCGCCGTCGCGCCGATCGTCGCCTCGGTATCCGCCGCGATTATCGAGCCGGTCATCGTCGCGCCGATCGTATCGTTGCTGCGGATGCGCATGCTCCCATTCGCCGCGGTCCCAGTAGCGGTGGCCGTCCCAATAGCGGTCCCCGTGCCAGCCGATGCCGACATCGACGCCGACGCCAACGGCAGGCTCCGACGGATACACCGCACATCCCGAGAGCATCGCGCTCGCCAAGAGCGGCAGTAAGATCAGTTTTTTCATCGTCATGCAGCCCTTTGAAGCCGGTTCGTATCCCGAATAATAGAAAGCCGGTGAGCGTCGGCGTGTAAAGGATTGCAACCGTATATGACGGCGGCCGCGCATGCCGGCTGCCGGGCGCGTCGCGAGAGGCGGACCCGCGGCTGCTCGTCGGGCCGATCAGCGGGCGAACGACTGCGGAACGTTGCGGATTCAACCGGTCGCCGCAAGCCATGCATTCACGACAACGATCAGCCATGTCGCCGCCCGATCGCGCCGCGCCATACATAACGCATGACGCCGCATGACGCGACGCGATTGGGCGCACCCGCATCATTCGCTCGGCGGCGGCGGCAGGTTCTGCACCATCAGCGTCTGCGGATTCGACAGAGGAATGCCCGCCGCGCGCAGCCGCTTCAGGATCTCGAACAGCAGATCGCTCTTCGTCGTCCCGGCGATCCGCGGGCTGCCGACGTAGCCCGTCACGCTGAGCGTGATTCCGTCCGGCGTCAGCTGGCTGAACGTGACGGACGGCGCGGGCTTGTCGAGGATCGACGCATGCTCGCGGTACGCGCCGAGCAGCAGGTCGCGCACTTGCTCGGGATCGGTGTTGAGCGGGAACGTGAGCATCAGCGTCGCGACGCCTTGCGTGCTGTTGCCCATCGTCACGTTGCGCAGGT
Source organism: Burkholderia sp. ABCPW 14 (assembly GCF_001523835.1). Lineage (NCBI taxonomy): Bacteria > Pseudomonadati > Pseudomonadota > Betaproteobacteria > Burkholderiales > Burkholderiaceae > Burkholderia > Burkholderia sp. ABCPW 14. The sequence goes on from NZ_LOVS01000036.1 coordinate 11,100, forward strand.
TCTGCGAGATCAACTGCGAGTTCGGCACGATCACCGTCGAGCGGTCGGAGAGCTGGATCTCGGTCGCGCGCACGTTGATCCGGCGAATGTCGCCTTCGACGCCCGAGATGCTGATCATGTCGCCGACCTTCACGGGCCGCTCGGTCAGGAGGATCAGCCCGGACACGAAGTTCTTCACGATCTCCTGCAGGCCGAAGCCGATGCCGACGGACAGCGCGCTCACGATCCACGCGAGGTTGTCCCATTTGACGCCGAGGAGCGACAGCGCGAGCAGCACGATCGCGACGTAGCCGAGATTGCTGAACAGCGTGACGAGCGACGCGCGCATGCCCGGGTCCATGCCGATCGCGGGCAGCAGCTCGTTGTCGAGCCAGCGGCGTATCGAGCGCAGCAGATAGATGCCGATCCCGAGCGCGAGCGCCGCGTTCAGAATCCGGTCGGGCACGATGTTCAGGCGCTGCAGCCTGTCGCCGCCGAACATCGAGACCACGCTCACGAGCAGGTCGTTGGGCGTCGTGCCGAAGCCGCCCGTCAACAGCGCGACGACGGCGACGAGGAGCAGCACGCTCGTGCCGATGCCGGACAGCACGGTCTTCGCCTGGTCGAGGTGGCTGTCGTTCAGCCCGAACAGATGCTTGATGAGCTTGCCGCTCGGCAAGCTCGCGGAGAACGCGCTCGCGCACAGATCGCGCGTGAGGCGGGTCAGCAGATACAGGCTGCCGAGCACGATCTCGAACCAGACGAGCTCGTAGGTCAGAAAACGTGCGACCGAGATGTAGCCGACCAGCAGCGCGACGAACGCCGCGACGACGGTCAGCGTGACGCCCGCGTGGATCAGCCCGGCGAGCGTCGAGCGCGCCTCGGGGGGCTCGCCCGCCGCGGCGAGCGCGGTGCGCACGCGGTTCGCGCGCAGCAGCGACGCACCGATCGTCACGACGACGACGAGCGACACGATCCCGCGGCCGAACAGCGTGACCTGCAGGCTCGTGTCGGCCGTCTTGTTCAACTGTTCGAGCGCGCCCGCGACGAGCAGGAGCGCTGCGAGAATCGCCGGAAACGGCCGCATGGCGAGCGCGACTTCGTCGGCGAGCGCGGGCAGGCGCCATGTCGGATGGCGCGTGCACAACAGCGCGCGGCCGAGGCCCGCGATCAGCGCGCAGGTCAGCGCGAGCTTCGCGAGCTCGTCGGCGAAGTCCTGCAGCGCGCTCGACAGCGCGTAGTCGCGCGTGAGCGCGAGATAGACGAACTGCACCGCGATGCCTGTCGTCACGACGCTCGACAGCACGACCGACGTCGCGAGCGTGCTGCGCCGCACGCGGGTTTCCGGCAGCCTCGTCAGGCTGACCCACGCGAGCACGCGTTCGATGAGCCGTCTGCCGATCGTCCATACCGCGAGCGCGGCGGCGAGCAGGAGCACGGTGCCGATCCGCCGGCCCGGCTCCCACGCCGCACGAAGCACTTGCGCGATCTGCGCGCTGAACGCGTCGAGCTCCTGCCGGTCTTCGTCCGACGGGCGGAAGAGCGGTGTCCAGAACTGCGCGCCGAGGATGCTGCCCGAGCGCAGCACGAGCTGATCGCGCAACAGGCTGCGACGCAGCTTCGAGTATTGCTGGGTCAGGTTCGCGAGGCTGTCCTTTTCGTCGGCGGCCTGCTTCAGCGCGGCGTCGAGCTGCGTCTTGCGCGTATTCAGATCCGCGCGCTGTCGCACGACGGCGGCCGTCTCGGGCGCGGCACCTGGCGCGGGCGGCGGCCCGAGCACGTCGAGCTGCGCCTGCAACTGCGCGCGCGCGGGCACGAGCGCGGCCGTCAGCTTCTCCACGTCGGACGTCAGCGCTTGCGTCGCCTCGTCGAGCCCGCTCAACTGCTTGCCCGTCGTCGCGGTCGACGCCTGCTGCTTGATCCGGTCGAGCGCGGCCTGCACGCGCTTGAGCTCGGCGAGCGCCTCGTCGCGCGAGATCGTCGGCGCGGGCGGCACGGTCGCGCCGGACGCGAGGTCGACGGCTGCCGCCGCGGGCAGCACGGCGCAGAGCAGATGCAATAGGACGGCGAGCGCGACGCATCGCGCAAATTTCGGATGACGGACCATCGGGAAACCTTACAGATCGGTTGCGCGAACGGACAACCGGGATGCGCCGTAGATTGCCACGGTTTTTCGGCTTGCGTATCGCCGACGACAAACCGAAACAACTGAAAGGAAAACGAAACATTTCAAGGGCGCTGCACCGTGCATGCCGCGCGCCGGGGCGGCGTGCGGCATCGGCGCTCACGTGCGGCGGCGGGCGTGCGTCAAATTCGCTCGATCGGAATGTATCGTCCGTCCTTGCCGACGGGCGAGAGCGGCAAGCCGGCCTTCTCGCGGCGCTTTCTTTCCTTCGACAGCGGCGGGCAGCTGTGCTCGTCGTAGTACATGACGATGCAGTCGAGGCACAGCGGGCACTCCATCGATGCCGGATTCGGCGGGCCGTTCGCCGCCCGCCGCCCGTCGTCCGCGAATTCGCGGCTTGCGCGAGTGGCGGGCGGACGAATCCGCTCGACCGAGGGCGGAGCGGCTGTCGTCGGCGGAGCCGGCGGGCGCGTCGTCGATATCCGGACCGGGACGTTCGCTCCGCTCGGGGCGACAACCGAGCGTTCGGACTTCTATGCAGCCCTCCACGCGTCGCTCACCCGCACCGCATCGACGGCCTGGGCTTCGCAGATGCCGCTGAGCGGCGTCTTGCCGGTCACCGGTTCGGACAGCGCGCGCGGCAGCCAGCGCGTCGCGGAATCGGAAAAAAAACGGAACGACGGTATCCCTGGGCGTTCATCGCGATGGTCGCGATGCCTCCGGCAATCCCGGCAGATGCGTGTCCTGGTTTGGGTCTTGGCGGGCGGCGCGGGCCTGGGGCGCGGGAAATCCCGCCGGCGAATCGTCGGCGGCCCTGTGCGATGGCTCCTGAGTTCGCCGCTTCGCGAGCCGCTGGGTCGACATCGCGCTCAGCCACGTCATCGTCAGCGTCGCGATCAGCAATACCGTGTACAGCGAAGCGGGGATGATCCGCAGTTGCAGACCGATCGCGAGCACCATCAG
>NZ_LOVS01000037.1:0-1264 GCF_001523835.1 Burkholderia sp. ABCPW 14
CACCGCATGAATCGCATCGCCCAACGAACCCTTGAGCCAATTTCGATCGAGCTTGCCGTCGGCCTTCATGTGCCCGATGGCCGGTTCGATTGCGCTGCGACGCCGGATCATTGCTCGCAGGCCGCGTGTGATACCGCGTCGCAAACCTGGGTGATAGACCTTCACACCATCGACGGCGACGCCCTTGTAGCCGCGGTCGACGACGGCGATCTCCGGCTGCACGTCGCTCAGGATCGCCGCTTGTTCCAACGCTTCGGCCAACGTGTGCCCGTCGTATGGATTGCCCGGCATTGAACGAGCTCCGACTACCAGACCTTCCTTGTGCGTCGTGGTGATCGACACCTTCACGCCAAATTCGTACGGCTTGCGCGCTTTGCCTTTCGCCAGGCACTCCACTTCCGGCGCGTGCAGCGCATACAGCTTGTTTTTGTCCTTCTGCTTCTGCGTGAGAATCCGCTTCGTGCGGCTGATCAAGTCTTCCAACTCCGCGCGACTTTGCTGAACAACGCCTTCCAGTTGCCGCTCCACGTCACGCATCACGCGCCCCACTCGTGAACGCAAAGTGCGCAGCGCCTTCTTCATCCGCTTGTACTGCTTCGCATGCGCATAGCGCCCGATCTGGCCCGCCAGACGCGGCGCTTCGCGGTTGTAGTTCTGCCGCAGCTTCAGCCCGTGCTGGGCAGCAGCCTTCACCAGATGTTCGCGGCAACGTTCGAGCAGACGCGAATCGGTGGGATGCGCAATCGCCTTTTCCATCACCGTCGTATCGACGATCACCCGCTTCAGGCTCGTCGTCTTGATGACCTTTGCGCGTTTGGCCGCTTCGATCGTTTCGGCCAACAGTTCTTCAACGCCGGCTTCGCCCAGGCGCTTACGCCAGCGCGTCAGGCTCGACGGATCGATCGGCGGTTTCGTCTGCAAGTACGTCTCGCCGGTGAACACTTGCCAGTACGGGTTCTCCAGCCATTGCCAGACGACCTCTTCATCCGACAGGTCGAACGCGTGCTGCAAGTACAGCAGCCCTGCGATCAAACGCGGCGACGTTGCCGGTCGGCCACGAGACGATGCGAAACTCGCACTCATCGTCGTGCTCAACCGAGCCCAGTCGATCAGATCGGCCAAGCGAATCAACGGATGCTTCAGATTGATCTGCTCGCGCAGCGGTTGGCGGAAGAAATCTCCCTCTGTCACCGGCAACTTCGGACCCATCCACACCTCGTCAGGATTTGCAGGATTCACGCGTCAATATGCCTGCTTCCTGCAA
>NZ_LOVS01000038.1:0-760 GCF_001523835.1 Burkholderia sp. ABCPW 14
TGCATGAACCAGCCGTGGCTGACGATGAACGACTGGCCGGTGAGCGCCGCACTCGGGAACGCCGACAGGAACAGCACCGTCTTCGCGACGTCCTCGACGGTCGTGAACACGCCGTCGACCGTCTGGCCGAGCATCACCTTCTTCACGACTTCCTCTTCGCTGATCCCGAGCTCCTTCGCCTGCTCCGGAATCTGCTTGTCGACGAGCGGCGTGCGCACGAAGCCCGGACACACGACGTGCGAGCGCACGTTGTGCTTCGCGCCTTCCTTCGCCAGCACGCGCGCGAGACCCAGCAGCCCGTGCTTCGCCGTCACATATGCCGACTTCAGCGGCGACGCCTCGTGCGAATGCACCGAGCCCATGTAGATCACGACGCCGCCGCGATCGTCCTGGTACATGTGCTTGAGCGCGGCCTTCGTCGTCAGGAACGCGCCGTCCACGTGAATCGCCTGCATCTTCTTCCAGTCGGCGAACGAATAGTTCTCGATCGGATTGACGATCTGGATGCCCGCGTTCGACACCAGGATGTCGACCGAGCCGAACGTTTCGGCAACCTTGTCGATGCCGCTGTTGACCGCGTCTTCGTTCGTCACGTCCATCGCGACGCCGATCGCCTGGCCGCCCGCCTGCTTGATCTGCTCGGCGACCGCGTTCGCGCCGTCCTGATTCAGATCGGCGATCGCCACCGCCGCGCCCGCTCGCGCGAGCTCCAGCGCGATTTCCTTGCCGATGCCGCTTGCTGCTCCCGTCACGACTGCCG
>NZ_LOVS01000039.1:0-882 GCF_001523835.1 Burkholderia sp. ABCPW 14
CGCGCCGAAGATCCGGCTCGTCGCCGAGGACGGCAGCTATCTCGAGATCGGCGACGGCATCACGCTCGGCACGAACGGCGACATCAAGCTGCTGTCGGCGTCGCACCAGTGGGGCGGGCCGTCGACGACGCAGGCGACGAAGAGCGCGTTCAACCATCAGCCGACGGATCAGCGGTTCAAGCTGCACTACCCGGGCGAGGACGGCGATCTGCCGGCGGCGGCAAACAAGTCATTCCGGATCACACTGGACGACGGGCGCGTCATCGAGGGCAAGACCGATGCGAGCGGCCTGACGGACCTGGTCAAGGACGACGCGATGCGTATCGCGAAGGTCGACTATCTGAAGCCGAAGCTTTGAATCCGAGCGAACGATGAGCGATAACAACGATCAGTATCACGCGGCCGCCCAAGGGGCGGGCGTTACGATGGCGAATCGGCCGGGCGATCGGCCCGTTCAGGTTCCGGCCGATCTTCCGGGCGTGGTGATCTTCATTCATGGCGTCAACGATCCGGGTGCGGCCTATGCGACCGTTGAGCGCGGGCTCTGCCAAGGGCTCAATGAGCGCCTGTCGCGAAGCGATCTGCGGCCGGGCGAATACGGCCAGCGGTATGCGAGCGCGTCGGCGGCGCAACAGAAAGGGGAAAAGCTAAAGTACGCAAAAATACTGCGTGGTCCGGACATGTACCTCTACGAACGCTCAGAAACTAGCGGCACCCATAGCATGTTTCTCCCGTTTTACTGGGGCTATCGGGCGGCGGACAACGAGATCGCGAAGGTGAACAGGCCGGGCGAGGTCAAGAGCCGCGTGGCGGACAGCGACGGCAATCTGCTGACGCGCGGCCAGTATCAGGACATCCACGCGAACCGGCTCGATGCCCATT
>NZ_LOVS01000040.1:0-2058 GCF_001523835.1 Burkholderia sp. ABCPW 14
TGTTGATGGCGATGTAAAACCGCACTTAAACGGCGGCGCAATGCTGAGTAATTCGCTCAAGTACGAAGGGGCCCATCGAGGGCCCCTTTGACGTGATGCGTTGGCGTCGTCGTTCAGAATGGCGGGTCGTGTTTTCGTGTGCGGACGTCTCGTGACGCGCGCAGCTCACGCAGTTGTTCGTGGAGCTGAACGCCGTAGAAGTCGGTGATCGTGGCAAGCAGGTCATCGAGCAACTCGAACACGGCCAGCGCCTGCTCGGGCGTCCAGTCGTCGGGCACGACGAACGGTAGACCGCGCCGGCGTCCCGAAGGCAACAGCGGTGCGCTGCTCATGATGTTGCCGCCTTCTTCGCCACGGGCCTGCTGGTTTTGCGCTGCCGGGCCCGTGCCTCGTTACGCTCGCGCGCTTCCTTGAGCCGGTACGACTCGCCCTCGATCGAGATCACTTCGGCGCGATGCACGAGGCGGTCGACCAGCGACACCACGCAGGCCGCGTTCGGGAACACGTCCGACCACTCCTTGAACGGCTTGTTGGTCGTTACGATGGTCGAGCGTTTTTCGTATCGACGGCTGACGAGCTCGAACAGCAGGTCCGCATGGCGGTTCGAGTACGACAGGTAGCCGACCTCGTCGATCACCAGGATGTCCGGCGTGGCATAGTGCTGCAAACGCCGGCGCAACGCCGAGTCGCTGTCCAGTGCCGCGAGCTCGCCGAGCATTTCGCTGGCCGACTTGAACAGTACCGTGCGCCCCTGGATGAGCGCGTGGTGCGCCACGTTCTGCGCGAGCGTCGACTTGCCGACGCCGTTCGGGCCGATGAACACGACGTTGGTCGCGTCGTCGAGGAACGAGAGCGACATCAGTTCCTCGACGGCCATTCGATCGATTCGCTTGGGCCAGCCCCAGTCGAAGTCGGTCAGGATCTTGAACTTGCCCAGTTTCGCGGCACGGATACGTCGCTGCAGCGAACGCTGCGTGCGCTCGTCCTCTTCCCATTGCAGCAGCGGCGCGAGCCACGCGGAGCCGTCCACCTCGGACCAGTGCTCGACGAGACCGTTCAGACGCAGTGCCTTGGCGCGCATACGCAGCATCTCATTGTTGTTCGGGATCGACGTCATCCTTTTCCTCCGCAGTCAGTTGATCGTAGGTGTCGAGTCGGTGCGGTTGCACGAGCGTATCCTTGCGCTGCACGTGTCGCCGGCGCGCTCGAGCACTGCCGACTTGAGGTTGTCGTACAGCAGAACCCTCGGCAGGCCGCACCACGTGTTAAACGCGCCGATGTGTCCGCGTAGGAAGTTCTCCATGCGCGCGTCAAGGAAGAAGCGCAGATAGAGGTCGCGCGAGTACGAGAGCACCATCACGAACGCCATCAGCGGTCGGCGCGCACGGCCAATCTCGATGTAGCCGAAGTGCCCCCAATCGACCTGTGCTTGTTCACCCGGCAATGTCCGCAGTCGCAGGAAGGCCTCAGCGGGCTTCCTGGGGCGGTGCAGCGAGATCAGATGCCGGAAGTGGTCCGGTGCGCCCTTGTAGCCGCGCTCGCGAACCATGAAGTAAAGACGGCTGGCCGTCAGTGAAGGATATTTCTCCAACGTCCGCCGGATGAACGGCAGATACGGCTCGATCATTGACGGCTTCGACACCGGACCGATCCGCGGCAACCCAGCACGGGTGAGCACCCGCTGCACTGTTTCGCGGTGTACGCGCAACTGCTTCGCGATCGTGCCGCACGGCCACTTCTCGGCGTGATACAGGCGCAGGATTTGCGCCTCGAGTTCAACCGGAATCGTCATCGGGATCTCCACGATCTAAGCGACGGCCGAAGGGCTTGCCTTCGGGATAGGCACGACGAGAACTACGGCGGCGCACGAAGCCGGTTCGCACCAGCTGCGGCAGCGGGCCGCCGCAGCAATGACAGCGCGGCGGCATCGGCGCCGCCGCACGCGTGGCGGCGTTGGCAAGTGCAACGGCGGCGTCGAGGTCCGGTTGCAGTACATCATCGGCGGGGGAAGTGGGTGAACCCTGATGCGTCACGAATTTGCGTCGGGTCCGGTAACGT
>NZ_LOVS01000041.1:0-6703 GCF_001523835.1 Burkholderia sp. ABCPW 14
GCGCCTTGTTCCTCTCCGCCTTCGCTGCCTTACGAGACCCAGTCTCACGGGCCTATTACTCGCGCAAGATCCAGCAAGGCAAGCGCCACAACCAAGCGCTCATCGCACTGGCTCGGCGACGCTGCGACGTCCTGTTCGCCATGCTGCGCGACGGCACCATTTACCAACCCAAGTCAGCCCCTAACGCTTGACGAACAACATAGGGGCCCCCCCCGCCCCGCCGCCGGCGCGCTCGACGCGTTCCACCCCGTCGTCGCCGCCTGGTTCTCCGATACCTTCGCCGCGCCGACCGGCGCGCAGGCGCTCGCATGGCCGCACATCAAGGCCGGCCGCTCGACGCTCGTCGCCGCGCCGACGGGCTCCGGCAAGACGCTCACCGCATTCCTGTCCGCGCTCGACGATCTGGTGCGCGATGCGCTCGCGCACGACGGCGCGCTGCCGGACGAAACGCTCGTCGTCTACGTATCGCCGCTGAAGGCGCTGTCGAACGACATCCACGTGAACCTCGAAGCGCCGCTCGGGGGCATCGCCGCCGAGATCGCAAGGCGCGGGCTGCCGGCGCCGCAGATTCGCACCGCGGTCCGCACGGGCGACACGACGCAGGCCGAGCGCGTCGCGCACCGCAAGCACGCGCCGCACATTCTCGTCACGACCCCGGAATCGCTGTACGTGCTGCTGTCGTCCGAATCGGGCCGGCAGATGCTCGCGAGCACGCGCACCGTGATCGTCGACGAAATCCACGCGCTCGCGAACAACAAGCGCGGCAGCCATCTCGCGCTGTCGCTCGAGCGGCTCGACGCGCTCGCCGGCCGCAGGCTGCCGAGGATCGGGCTGTCCGCGACGCAAAAGCCGGTCGAGGCGGTCGCGCGCTTTCTCGTCGGCGGCCGCGACGACGCGCCGCTCGACTGCGCGATCGTCGACACGGGCCACACGCGCACGCGCGACCTCGCGCTCGAATTGCCGCCCGTGCCGCTCGGCCCAGTGATGGCGAACGACGTGTGGGAGCGCCTCTACGACCGGATCGCCGAGCTTGCGGCCGCACACCGGACGACGCTCGTGTTCGTCAACACGCGCCGGATGGCCGAGCGCGCCGCGCGCCATCTCGCCGACCGCCTGGGCGCGGACGCGATCGCCGCGCATCACGGCAGCCTCGCGAAGGCGCATCGCCTCGACGCCGAGCAGCGCTTGAAGCACGGCAAGCTGAAGCTGCTCGTCGCGACCGCGTCGCTCGAGCTGGGGATCGACATCGGCGACGTCGATCTCGTCTGCCAGCTCGGCTCGCCGCGCGGAATCGCGCCGTTCTTGCAGCGCGTCGGGCGCTCCGGGCACCGCGTCGGCGGCGTGCCGAAGGGGCGGCTCTTTGCGCTGTCGCGCGACGAGCTCGTCGAATGCGCGGCGCTCCTCGACTGCGTGCGGCGCGGCGAGCTCGACCTGCTGCGAATCCCGCACGCGCCGCTCGACGTGCTCGCGCAGCAGCTCGTCGCCGAGGTTGCGTGCCGCGAGTGGGACGAGGACGCGCTCTATCGCTGCATGACGCAGGCCGCGCCGTACGCGGCGCTTTCGCGCGAGCAGTTCGACGGCGTGCTGACGATGCTCGCCGAAGGCTTCACGAGCCGGCGCGGCGCGCGCGCCGCGTACCTGCATCGCGACGTCGTTTCGCACACGGTGCGCGGGCGGCGCGGCGCGCGGCTCGCGGCCGTCACGTCGGGCGGCACGATTCCCGACAACGCCGACTACGCGGTGCTGCTCGAGCCGCAAGGCGTAAACATCGGCACCGTCAACGAGGATTTCGCGGTCGAGAGCCTCGCGGGCGACGTGTTCCAGCTCGGCAACCAGTCGTACCGGATCATCCGGATCGAGACGGGGCGCGTGCGCGTGGAGGATGCGCATGGGCAGGCGCCGAACATCCCGTTCTGGCTCGGCGAGGCGCCCGCGCGCAGCGACGAGCTGTCGGCGGGCGTCGCGCGGCTGCGCGCGCATGTCGACGCGCTGCTGGCGCGCGGAGACGCGCGCGGCGCGCACGATGGCGCGGATATGGACGATGTCGGGGCGGAGAGCGTCGGGGCGGAGAGCGTCGGGGCGGAGAGCGTCGGTGCGGAGAGCGTCGGCGCGGCGGTCGAGATCGGCCGCGTTTCGCGCACGGGCGACAACGCGCGGAATACTCGGACGAATGCGCCGCCAGCCTCACGCACGACGGCGAGCGCGCGACGCGATGCGCCGCTCGCGCGCGCCGATTCGCCAACGTCTCGAACCCGCGTGCGGCCGCGCGCGGAAACCGGCTCGACGCCGCCCGATAAAGCCGCTGCTGCCGCCACGCGCGCCGCGTCATCCGCCGACGCAGGCACGCCGCCTGCCCGCGACGGCGAGGTCGCCCCGTTCGCGCAAGGCGGCAGGCCAGTCGCCGCCGCGGACGACAATACATCGCTCAGCCGCACCGGCGCCCGCCTCCCCGCTCCAGCCGTTCCAGCCGCTCCGGCCGCCGCGTCGCGATCCGCCACCGCATCCATCGACACCGCGCCGTCCGAAGCCGCCCCCGAACCGCGCCGACTCGCGCCCGTGCTCGCGTGGCTGACGGGCGAGCTCGGCCTCGACGCCGCAGCCGCGCGACAGATCGCCGACTACCTCGCGCGCGCCCGCGCGGCGCTCGGCGCGCTGCCGACGCAGGACACGCTCGTGATGGAGCGCTTCTTCGACGAATCGGGCGGCATGCAGCTCGTGATCCACTCGCCGTTCGGCAGCCGGATCAACCGCGCGTGGGGCCTCGCGCTGCGCAAGCGCTTTTGCCGCACGTTCAACTTCGAGTTGCAGGCGGCCGCGACCGACGACGCGCTGATCCTCTCGCTGTCGCTCGCGCACAGTTTCGCGCTCGACGAAGTCTGGCGCTATCTGCGCTCGGCGAGCGCCGAGCACGTGCTGATCCAGGCGCTCCTCGACGCGCCGCTCTTCAATGCGCGCTGGCGCTGGAACGCGACGACCTCGCTCGCGCTACCGCGCTTCGCGGGCGGCCGCAAGGTCGCGCCGCAGTTGCAGCGGATGAAGAGCGACGATCTGCTCGCGACCGTGTTCCCCGATCAGGTCGCGTGCGCGGAGAACATCGTCGGCGAGCGCGAAGTGCCGAAGCACCCGCTCGTCGACCAGACGCTCGACGACTGCCTGCACGAAGCGATGGACACCGAAGGCTGGCTCGCGCTGCTGCGGCGGATCGAGTCGGGCGGCGTCGCGCTCGTCGCGCGCGATTTGCCCGCGCCGTCGCCGCTCGCGGCCGAGATCCTCAACGCGAAGCCGTACGCGTTCCTCGACGACGCGCCGCTCGAGGAGCGCCGCACGCAGGCCGTGCTCGCGCGGCGATGGAGCGATCCGGCATCCGCCGACGATCTCGGCGCGCTCGACGCGGGCGCGATCGATTCGGTGCGCGACGAGGCCTGGCCGCTCGTGCGCGACGACGACGAGATGCACGACGCGCTCGTCGGCCTCGCATGTGTGTCCGACGGCGAAATCGACGCGAACGACGGCTGGCGCACGTGCGCCGAGCGGCTCGCGGCCCGCAAGCGCGCCGCCCGGCTCGCGCTCGCGGACGGCCGCGGACTGTGGATACCCGCCGAGCGCGTCGCGTGCATGCGCGCGCTATACGGCGGCGACGCCGCGCTCGCGCCGCCGCCCGGCTTCGACGCGCCGTGGGCGCCCGACGCGGCGCTCGTCGACGTGATCCGCGCGCGGCTCACGGGCTTCGGGCCGCTGACGGCCGACGCGCTCGCGGCGCCGCTCGCGCTGCCCGCGTCGTCGGTCTCAATCGCGCTCGCCGCCCTCGAGCGCGAAGGCTACGCGATGCGCGGCCGCTTCACGCCGGGCGCGCGCGACGACGAATGGTGCGAGCGGCATCTGCTCGCGCGCATCCACCGCTACACGGTGAAGCGGCTGCGGCGCGAGATCGAGCCCGTCGAGCTCGCGGACTTCATGCGCTTCCTGTTCCACTGGCAGCGCATCGCACCCGACACGCGCGGGATGGGCGTGGATGCGCTCGCATCGGTCGTCCATCAGCTCGAAGGCTTCGAGGCAGCCGCGAGCGCATGGGAAGACGAGTTGCTGCCCGCGCGGCTCGCCGACTACGTGACGGGCGGCCTCGACGAGCCGTGCCGCGCCGGCAAGCTCGCGTGGGCGCGGCTCGGCGCGCCGGCGAAGGCCGCGAGCGTGCCCGTGAAGACGACGCCCGTCGTGCTGCTGCCGCGCCGCGAGCTCGCCGTCTGGCAGGCGCTGCGCGATCCGGCCGCGCAACCGGCGCTGTCGGCGCGCGCCGAGCGCGTGCGCGCGACGCTCGCCGCGTACGGCGCGATGTTCTTCGACGAGCTGATCGCGCACGCGCGCCTGTTGCCCGTCGAGCTCGAGCGCGCGCTCGGCGAGCTCGTCGCGGCGGGCCTCGTCAACGCGGACAGCTTCGCGGGCCTGCGCGCGCTGATCAAGCCGGCCGCGCAGCGCAGCGCGCACCGGTCGTCGCGCACGCGGCGCGGCGGCGCGCTGATCGGCGGGATGGACGACGCGGGACGCTGGGCGCTCGTCCAACGGCTGCCGCTGACTCGCGCCGATTTCGGCGACGACGAAAACGCGTTCGAAGGCGCGCTCGAAGACGTCGAGAACAGCAGCGGCAGCGGCGACGCTCGCCATCCCGACAATCCGGACACCGTCGCGCTCGGCGACGCGCGCGTGGCGCGCGTGGCGCGCGCGATGCGCGCCGCACCGCCGCCGACGGGCCGCCATACAATCGCGCCGGCCGCGCTCGAGCACATCGCGCGGACGCTCTTGCGCCGCTACGGCGTCGTGTTCTGGCGAATCCTCGCGTGCGAAGCCGAATGGATGCCGAGCTGGCGCGAGCTGCTGCCCGTCTATCGGCGGCTCGAGGCGCGCGGCGAGATCCGCGGCGGCCGCTTCGTCTCGGGCCTCGCGGGCGAGCAGTTCGCGCTGCCCGACGCGATCCCGATCCTGCGCGACCTCCGCCGCCGGCCGGCCGAAGGGCTGATGCTGTGCGTGAGCGGCGCCGATCCGCTCAATCTGACAGGCACGCTGCTGCCGGGCGACCGCGTGCCCGCGCTCGCGGGCAACCGGATCCTGTTCCGCGACGGCGTGCCGATCGCGTCGCTCGTCGGCGGACAGTTCGTCTACGCGCGCGAACTCGACGCCGTCGAGCAGGACGACGCGCGCGCGAGGCTCGCGCGGCATCGATGACGCACGCGACTGCCTCGACGACGCGACACGCGTGAGCCGCGACGTTCGGCCCAACGCCGACGCGCGCCCCGCCACCGATACGGCCGCCGCTTCGCCGCACTCGCGACGTCGACGCCGCATGCGGATCAAGTCGACCTGACGCCGTATCTCGCCGACGGCCCCAACACGCTGATGACCGCCGGCGTCGACTGGAGCGGCCCGGCGACGTTCAAGGGAACCGTCGTCGTCGGCAAGATCGGGACGCCGGCCTCCTTCACCGCCCCGAGCACGCCGAACGGCATCGTTTTCCGTCAGGCGTTTGTCGTTCCGCAATAACCGGGTCCTGCGCGCAGTCGAGACGCTCGACATGCGCGCCGGCATCGTCGTCGATACGCTGCTGTCGATCCGCGAGTTGCCGAAGCGCATGGCGGACGCATGGTCGAAGACACCCGCATCCCGTGCCGCGCGCCGTTTCGGATTCAATTCGTTCACGTTCCTGCGACGCGACGAGCGCGAGCGGTCGCTCGGTCTCGTCGGCCGGTTCTGGCGGCCGAATCCGTGAGCCCGGCGCGGCCCCTCCCCAACTCGGTACAAGAACCTCGCATCGTGATCGCCCGCATCCCGGACCAGCCGCTTCGCCGTCCTGGCCGGTCGCCATCCGTGGGTCGCCGGCGCGCTGGGCACGCTGATCTGCCGGAGTGGAGCCCTTCGTTCCGGGCCTGTGCCCCTACTATCCGGCCAACCGCCATCCGCCGACCGCGCTGCGGCTGCTCGCGCAGGCGGTTCGCGACTGGGCCGCGCGAAAATAGGCGGCTCGATCCGCGAATGAAACGGCGTCGCGCGGCTTCGATGCGAATCGGCGGCGAGCGCCGCCGGCCGCGCGCCGCTCGCGACAGACGGCGCGTCCACCGATCCGCTTCCTCGCCGGTCCGATAAAGAGTAATCTGACGCCGCTTCGATCAACGACACCCGCGATGAGCAAAACCAGAAAATTCTCACTAATCGCCCTGGCTTTCACGGTCGTGGGTTTTTATCACCTGTTCACGTTTTTCCACAACAACCAGACGGGCTGCGTTCCGTTTCGAGCGCATCTGACATGCCGATATCAGAACGTGGAGAATTTTCAGAACCTGCAGAATCTCGAGTTGTTCTTCGCGTGCGCGTGGCTCGCGGCGGCAGTGCTTTGCTGGATGACTGTGGCGCAAGCGCGCAAGGAGCGTGCATAACGGAACGCCGACGGCGGACGTGGTGAACACCGGCGGCAATTCGGTTCACCGCCTTCGTCGATGGGCGCTGCCGGCCGCTGCCGGCTCTTCTTTTCGTCGGCATCCTGCATTAAGTACGGCCGGACGTTGGAATCGAGGAGATGAGCGTCGCGCAGCAAGACGTCCGGTGGCCGTCGAACGCAACCGCGCGGCCATCAATGCGGACATTCTCGTCGCCCTCCGCGATCACGCAATGATCGTGGCCGTTCATCGGACAGGTGCAGCGATCGCCGACACAGGCC
>NZ_LOVS01000042.1:0-5759 GCF_001523835.1 Burkholderia sp. ABCPW 14
AGTGACCACAATTCGTCGTCTACAAGTTCTTTAGGCATCGCTTCCTGTCAGGCAAAACAAGACAGGAAGTTAACACCAAGTCGGAAAAGTTAACAGACCCGAAACTTAATTTCGCAACAGCTTCTTATTCGCGTTCGCTCGTGCCAACGAATTCGCGGCCTTCCGCCACTGCATCGGCAAACTCGGCATTTCCGTCGCACGGAACCAGAGGGTTGCCGTAAGTCGCCAGCGCTACCGCGGCAGTTAACTCGTCGTCGCTCAGTTCGCGCAATGCCTTGGTGAGAGCTCAAGCGGGTTCGTCGAGTTCCTGGCGAGCCTTGACTTGATTCGCATCGGTACTGAAAGCGCTGATCCCCTCTTGTAGAATTACAGCCTGTCGTGCCGTATCGATCTCAACCAGCTTCGTAAGCTTCAGCCTCAACGTGCCCGTCAACAGCTCCATCATGCCCCCGTATCGTCGCGACAGTAGAACTATCGAGTTGGTGGCAAGCCATCAAATTTCAAGCATCAGGCACGCCCCGATAGCACTCGCGGCACGAAGCGGAGTTTTCTCGCAGAATCAGCCCGCAACGGCTATCTTGCTGACAGTGATCGCCCCGGATGTTGCCCAGGCACATGGGGCAGATCGGTAGTTCAGCGCCAACGCGTGCATTTATGCGCCGGTACAAAAACAGGAGATTTGAGGATGGGTTTCCCCGTCGACGTACGGACAAAAGTACTTATTCGCTGCGCGCGAATCTGTTGCCTTTGCTTCAAACAATGCGGTACCAAGATCGAAGTCCATCACATCGTACAGGAAGCGGATGGCGGGCCGAACACGGAAAACAATGCGTTGCCCGTCTGCTTCGACTGCCATGCTGAAGTCGGTAACTATAACACCAGGCATCCGAAAGGAACGAGGTACAGAGCCGACGAACTTCGAGTCCGTCGCGACGCGCTTTACAAGCTAGTTGAGTCGGGAACCTTGGTTGCCCAACTCCAACTCAAACAACTGCCCGAAAATGCCGTTGTAAAATCAGCTGCGATGGTAGCTGGCGCCATCAACGCACTTCCATCCCCCCCGGAGCCATCCGGCGAGTCGCGGGAATTCTTGGAGCGCGTCCTCAAGTCCACGACAGCGCTTGACGCGCTCGCGCGCAAGCTCAAGATTCTCGGCGCCGAGGATTCCGCGTGGATTCTCGACTCACTAGTCGACAGGAGTAAAGATTCAAGTCGTGCGATTGAGGTATTGGCGCGACTGGCACCGGAACTCCCGAGCGACCAAAAGCTTCTAACGGTTGAGCGCACCGTACGGAATGTGACGCTATTCGGAGAAATAGCACAGAAGACCGCGCTTCTGTCCGAATTTGACTCAGAACTGCTCCAGCTCCCGGACGAGGCGGTGCGGATGGCATTCTTCGGCGATGTCTTCGACATCATCGGGCGCGATCAGTTTGTTGAAGTCAACGATTTGGTCCCAGTACTTGTCGGCACGCATTCAGCTCTGCCCGAAGTCCTATGGGCAAACTACGTCATGCTGCTGATTAACCAATCCGTTTCGATGTCGTACAAGGGCGCACCTGCAGCGAGGCAGGCTTTGACTCGCCTTCCCGATGAAATAGCGAAGGCGGGTCTGCTAAACCTCAAACCTAAGGTTGTAAGCCAATTCAGTCACGATCGATGGCAAGTCGCCAAGCGTCTCGCCACTCGATACGGCCACCTTGTGGGCGGTCAGCAGGGCGAGGTGGTCAACGACGTAGCAACTATGTCGTGGCGAGCATTCTTCGAGAAATACATACCCGACTAATATCGAGCCCACGAGGTTCTTTATTCAAAATCGTCGTCAATCGAGCACCATCGATCCAACGCCCCTTCCTGGACATGTTGCGATCGACGACGATTCGTCTTTGGAGGCAACCCCGTCTTTCGATGCGCATCCGCATTCGGGAACGGCCTTCATGCTCGAGCCCACACGGTCGTTATCTTTTGCAGCGCTGGCGCTTCCATTCTTGTTTCTTAACGACTTCGATAGGATCGTAATCGGCTTTGTCGATCCACTGATAGTGGGGTTCGGAAATTTTGATATCCCCCGTATCGGCATTGACATGCATACTCACGCGCTGGAACCAGCCGGATGGGCTCGCCGGCCAAGGCAGTCGGGGAAGTCCCCAGCTCAAGATGTAGTAGTAAATCGAGAGTTTCGTGGGCCACCATCCAGGGTACAACCAGCCGAATAGACTTGAGACAACACGGATTTTGAGCGTGCCGAAGTCTACGTTACTCTCCTCGAGTACAACACGGATTTGCCGCAAAGTGAATGCGGAGTACGGACTATCCAGATGGCACAGGAATGCCACCCCCTTACCGTTGGTTCCCGCGACTCCGGTGCAGGGTCCGATATTCTCCGTAAAGAGCTCCCGCTCCCGGTCACCAGGGAGCAGGATTTTGAAATCCCGCTGTCTAACTTTTATTGTCATTCAACCTCCTTGTAGTAAATCCCACGTGCCTCACGATTCCTTTGGACTTCGACGCCAAGTTGTTTAACGGCCGCCGCTGGTGAAACTGAACAATGCCCACAGGAAGCACAAAGGGGCCGGCGTAAGCCGTGCTTCGGTGCCGGAAAGCGATCGTCTTTGCGTCTCAAAAGTTGACGATCTGAAGAAACGCGCAGCAGAGCTTGCGCACTTCCGAGAGGTGAGCCTTTGGGGACGACAGTTGTCCCCAGAATCTCGCTTCGTTCCAGCCCATCACGCGGTCATCAGTACTTGAGTCCTGAGTGAAAAAGCCCCAGAACCACAAGTCGTCCCAGACCAGCATCTGCTCTGGCGTATAGCCTGCCTTGTATAGCGCCGTGTTGATGGGACCAAACGTCTTTCCTAGCTCTTGTAGTTCCGGGGTTTTAAACACGCGACGGATGACGGCGTCCACAGGCAGATAAATCCGGTCGCCACCAGCGATAACCTGCGCAGCAGCCTCATCCCGGATGCAATAGAGATCGGTACGGGCTGTACGGTGAAGGACAATTAAAGCTTTGACGAACAGGGCCGAAGTCTTAGGTCCCCAGCCGCCAACACTCTTCAGCGCGTGGAACAGCCGGTCCCAAGGGCCAACGTGGACCGTGCTTGGGCTGCCCGCTTTCTCGATGGCGACGGTTAGGTCTTCAAGCGACGGCGCTTTACGTCCCCAGTCGACGCCTTCGAGATGGCGCCAGAAGTCGGCCAGGGGGCCGAGCTTGGGCTGAGATTGCGTGTGGGCGACGAGATGCAACAGCGCGATGAGGCGCTGCTTCGGTGTCTCGCAATGCGTGAGGTATCGCGAATACTCGCTGGTCTGAAACGCGATGTTCCATTGATGGTGCTTTTCGAGAAATCGGTAGAGCCGGTCAAGTTGCTTCACGCAGAACCTTTCTTGTCATCAAGGGAATAAAGAACGGTGGGCGCACACCTTCCCTGTTGTTTGCTATCTCTCGGATATCGCACCATGATACCGGTCCGATCAACGCGCATCGTTCGAGCGAAAACCTACCGTTAAGAGACCGCAATGATGCGTGGCGCACCGTCGGCGGCTCGAAATACGGCTCGCCAACTAGCCTCCATCAGTTGCCAGCGACTAACAAGGGCGATTCCTGCGGTTGCCTGAGAGTCGAAACAAACAGCAGCCTACGAAGATCGCGAAAATCCCGACAGCGCCCGGAGGATCGATTGCGCCGCTTTCGTATGTCGGGATGACAAGCACTTCGGCAAGCCGTAACGGCCAGATCGGCGACCGGCCTACTGCATTGTTTTGCAGCCCCCGTCATTCCCTCCCATCACATCCGCATCCTCCGATGCCGAGACATTCGAAGTCCCGCATCAACCCATCCGCACGTGCTGTCCGCAATCTTGCTCCCCCTCCACGACGCCCCGTCTCTGTGACCGTCACGTCGCCCGTCGGCCCGATTCCGCGCATCGATTTTTTACTTTTAGTAGACGCCTACCTTCTGCTGCATCGCATCCTTACGATCTCGATATCGACCAATGCAGTGCAGGTCGGTACACGCAAGACCGAGTTGGCGCGGGTCATTACGAATGCGCTACTTCACCGATCTTTAACAACGAGCCGCAGCACTGCCGCCACGCGATAGCGTGGTCTGCTGTCGGCCATCGAAATAGGTGCCATATGAGATTGAACGAAATACCACCCGTCCTATCTGTGAGGGAGTTCTGCTCGATTATCAACAAGTCGAAATCTTGGGCGTACGCTGAATGGAAAAAGCCGGATAGCGATCTCCCAAAGCCGTTCAAAATCGGCAGCGCAACTCGAATTCTCGGCGAAGCGGCGGCCAACTATTTGAAGAAGAAATCGTCAACCTAAAGGACAAAGATGATTGCCAATGGACAGATAGACGTGGGCAAACAAACCGCAGGAAATTCGATCACCCAAACGGAGTGTGTCGATGCATCCGCAGAGGATCTGCAAGCTGAAATCGAGCAGGCGGAAATCAGCCGCTCCTTGTTCGAACGCGAGTTCGAAACAATGCGTCGCGCTGTCTCAGCCAAGGTTCGAAAGAAAGCAGATCTGTACGTCTGGCTGAAGACCAAGGGGTTCACTCAGAGTGAAAAAGAATTTCTCGCTCTGTGGGCCAAGAAAATGCTTGAAATAAAAGCAACCACGCGGAGTTCAAGCGCCGCGCTGTAGTCGGCAGACGCAATTCCAAAATGATCATTGAGGGCGCTTCGGCGCCCTCTTTTTTTCCCATTGATTCACCTATGGATACCAACTCACTATCACAGCGCTGGGAGTCAAGACACCGCCGATCACGGCACGTACAGCCAGAACAAGCTGACGATGAAGGAACGTTTGGACTCCCGGTCAGACGGGCCAAATTCAATAGGGACGACATCAGCACAATCCTGCCGAAGAACGCACGAGCACTGCACGATGAGATTCACGCGGCATCGAATGCCGTCCCAGAACTCATCACGACCGTAATGCTTTCCACCACGTCGGTCGCAACGCAGTGCCTTTTCGATGTCGAATATTTCGATATGATTCGCTGCCCAACATCGATTTCCGCAATTTACGTTTCGGGTTCCGGAAGCAGGAAATCATGGGTCAACGATGAGCTGACGCAGGCTCACAGCGACTTTCAGATTCTCGAAAGCGAAGGCTCGCCAGACCTGCACGAAGCTGCGGCAGACAAAATAATTCTGAAGGCGAAAATAAAGGCTGCTATCAAGGAAATCCACGAAAACATTCACGATCCAGAGAAGCTATTGGAAGCCAGAAAGCGATTCATCGATTTGTCGCAGCCCGAGCGTGGTACCGCAAAGAATGCAGCGAACATCATGCACCGGGATGTAAGCTACGCTGCTCTTGCACGCAGCATCGAGAGTCAGTCGGCTTGCACGTCCTGGATCAACCCTGACGCGACGACAATTCTTCCGCAGCTTGGAAGAATGATGCCTCAGTTCTGCCTGCTTTGGGATGGTGCAGCAATTCAGCGCGAACGCATGACGACCGAGTCCGTGTTCCAGTCAGAACCGCGAATGGCGGTATCGTGGGGCATGCAAACAAAGCGCTTCAAAGCCTATGTGAAGGAGCATGGTGCCGACTTTATCGAGTCGGCCCTGAACAATTCGTTTTGTCGCGCAGATGAAGCTATGCCGCCGATGGCGCAGCGGCTCGGAAGCTGAGCAAAGCGACGAGAATCAGGGCGTAAAAAAGCCGCAGGTTGCGCAGGATCATCCGCAGGTTGTGGCCAGCGCCGCACAGCACCGCATGAATCGCATCGCCCAACG
>NZ_LOVS01000043.1:0-2667 GCF_001523835.1 Burkholderia sp. ABCPW 14
TCGGCGTCTGCGTCGAGCGCTCCCCCGACCTCGTCGTCGCGCTGCTCGCCGTCCTCAAGGCCGGCGCCGCCTATCTCCCGCTCGACCCCGCCTATCCCCGCGAGCGCATCGACTACATGCTGCTCGACTCCCGCGCCCAGTGCGTCATCGCCTCCCGCGCGCTCGCAATTCCCGACGGCTCCGCCGTCCGCAACGTCGTCCGTCTCGACGACACCGATCTGATCGCGCGCCTCGACCGCGCCCCCGATCACAATCCCGACCCCGCCGACGTCGGCCTCGCCTCGCATCATCTCGCCTACCTGATCTACACCTCCGGCTCCACCGGCCAGCCCAAGGGCGTGATGATCGAGCACCGCAACACCGTCGCCTTCATCCACTGGGCCCTGCACGCCTTCCCCCCCGACGCGTTCGACGGCGTCCTCGCCTCCACCTCGGTCTGCTTCGACCTGTCCGTCTTCGAGATCTTCGCCACCCTCGCCGCCGCCGGACGCATCGTCCTCGTGCGCGACGTGCTCGCCCTCCCCGAGCTCCCCGACGGCCTCGTCCGCCTCGTCAACACCGTCCCCTCCGCGATCCACGCGCTACTGCTGACCGGACGACTCCCCGCCTCCGTGCGCACCGTCAACCTCGCCGGCGAGCCCCTCCGGCAAAGCCTCGTCGATGCCCTCTACGAGGCCGGCGTCGATCACGTCTACGATCTCTACGGCCCCTCCGAGGACACCACCTATTCGACTTTCACCCGGCGCACCCTCAACGGCCGCCCCACCATCGGCGTCCCGATCGCCAACACCCAGGCGTTCGTCCTGTCCGCCTCCGCGCAACTGCAGCCCGTCGGCGTCCCCGGCGAACTCCATCTCGGCGGCGCCGGACTCGCCCGCGGCTATCTCGGCCGCCCCGAGCTCACCGCCGAACGCTTCGTCGACAACCCCATCCACGACGCCTCCGTGCGCCGCCTCTACCGTACCGGCGACCTCGTGCGCTGGCTGCCCGACGGACAGCTCGAATTCCTCGGCCGGCTCGATCAGCAGGTCAAGATCCGCGGATTCCGGATCGAACTCGGCGAAATCGACGCCCGCCTCGGCGCCTGCGACGGCGTCCGTGAAGCCGCCGTCGTCGCACTCGACCATGCCGGCGAGTCGCAACTCGTCGCCTATGTCGTCCCCCGCGATGCGCACGCCACCTCCGCCCCCGCGCTGCGCGCCGCACTCGCCGCCTTCCTCCCCGCCTACATGATCCCCGCCGCGTTCGTCTTCCTGCCCGCGCTGCCCCTCACCCCGAACGGCAAGCTCGACCGCAAGCGCCTCCCCATGCCGGACGACGCCGATCGCTCACACACCGCGCCCCAGCCGGCGCCGCCTGCGAACGCAACCGAAGCGATGCTGCGCGACGTCTGGCAGACGCTGCTGCAGCGCGAACCGATCGGCGTGACCGATAACTTCTTCGAAATCGGCGGGCATTCGCTGCTGGCGACCCGGATGATCGCGACCGTCGCCGAACGCATGAACGTGACGCTGCCCGTGATGACCGCGTTCAATCACCCGACGATCCGCGATCTCGCCCGCGTGCTCGGCACGCTCGCGCCGGCCGCGCCCGCCACGCACACGCCCCTGCGGCCGTCGACCCTCGACGACGCTGAAAAAGACGAGCTCATCCTATGAACCTGTTGAATGCCCTCATCGACCTGCACGATCGCGGCATCGAACTCGACCGCGTCGACGGCAATCTGAAGATCGCGTTTCGCCGTGATGGCTTGTCCGAGGATCTCAAGCTCTACCTGAAGACGCACAAGAGCCGGATTCTCGATTTGTTCGAACGCTTCGGAATCGATTCGAATCGCGACATCCGCCACGCGTCGTTCGCGCAGCAGCGCCTGTGGATGCTGGATCGAATCGAATCCCCCAGCGCGCAATACAACATGCCCGTCGCCCTGCATCTCGAAGGCGGCCTGAATCTGGACGCGCTCGAGCGAACGCTCGACACGCTGCTGCAGCGGCACGAAATACTGCGCACGGTCTACGGAACCAACGACGACGGCGACTGCGTGCAGATCGTGCGGCGCGCAACCGCCGTCGAGCTTCCGCACATCGACCTGAGCGCCGAGGCGGACGACGCGCGTCTCGCACACGCCGAGCAGCTCGCCCATGAGGAAGCGTCTGTCCCGTTCGATCTGAGCGCGGACCGGATGCTGCGCGCGAAATTGCTGCGGCTCGCGCCGCACACGCACGTCCTCCTGCTCACGCTCCATCACATCGCGTCGGACGGCTGGTCGATGGCGATACTGACGCGCGAGCTGGGCGAACTCTACAACGCGTACGCTCAAGGTCTTCCGAGTCCGCTTGAGCCACTGCGGATTCAATACAAGGACTACGCAAGCTGGCAGCGCCGCGACGCGCGCTCGGAAACGCACGCGCACGACCTCGCCTACTGGACCGCGGCGTTGCGCGATCTGCCGGCCGTCCACAACCTGCCGCTCGATCATCCCCGTCCCGCCGTCGCCGATCATCGCAGCGGCCAGCTCGTCCAGCGCCTCGAAGCCCCATTGCATCGCGAACTCCTGCAGTTCGCCGGCAACCGGCGCGTCACGCTCTTCATGCTCGTCCACGCCGCCTTCGTCGCCTTCCTCGCTCGACTCTCCGGCAGCGCCGACATCGTCGTCGGCACCCCCGT
>NZ_LOVS01000044.1:0-2000 GCF_001523835.1 Burkholderia sp. ABCPW 14
GCGCCCCGCGTCAATATCCCGCTTCCGACAGGTTCGTCGCTCCTGCAACGTCGATTTTGAAACTTGTGTCATGCCGCCGTTACGTGACGCCGCCGGAAAAGCGCGGATTTTGACCGCCATCGACAATCGTAGCGCGGTAAGCCCCCGGTGAAGTCATTTTGTCCAGTCGCTTCATGACCGGGAGGATCGTGTCCACCAGATTTTTAAGTGGACACGTGTACACCATGGACGGCAACGAGGTTGAAGGGCTGGATCTGATAGAGCCGACGCGACGGCGCCGGCATAGCCGCGAGTTCAAGGAGAAGGTCGTGCGCGCGGCGATGCAGCCGAACGTATCCATCGCGGCGGTCGCGTTGGATTACCGGCTGAACGCCAACCTTGTGCGTCGCTGGGTCGTCGCCCGGCAGAAGCAGGACGTGATCGAACCGGCTGCTGCAGAAGCACTCGAAGCACCGCGGGCGGCATTCGTGCCGCTCCAGTTGGAAGCGTCGTCTGCGTCGGCGGGGCTGTCGGAGATCCGGATCGAGGTTCGTCGGGGCGCCGCCATAGTCACGGTGCATTGGCCGGCGCGCGGCGTGGCTGCGGGACTGGCTGAGATGATCCGCATCGATGCGATCTGGCTCGCGACGGAGCCGATCGACATGCGCGCCGGTGCGGATACGTTGCTGGCCCGGGTGGTGAAGGTGTTCGGCGCAGTACGGCCGCATCACGCGTATCTGTTTGCCAATCGGCATTCCACACGGATGAAGGTGCTGGTATACGATGGGCTGGGCATCTGGCTGGCCTCGCGTCGGCTGAACAAGGGTCGCTTCATCTGGAGCGATGGTGAACAGTCGGTTTCGTTGCCGTTGAATGCCGAGCAACTGCGCGCGCTGGTCACGGGTCTGCCGTGGCGGACGCTAACGCCCGATCACGCGATTACCGTGATATGACGCGCACCGGGACGTAAACAGTTTCGCTTCCGTACCGCAGCGGCCTCTGGCAGACTGGCCTGCATGGACTTGCCCACCGACCTCGACGCCCTGAGCCCGGAACTATTGCGTGCGTTGGCCGCGCACCTGATCGTGCAGGTCACCGAGCAAGAGCGGGAGGCTGGCGAGAGAGAGCGGGAGCTGCAGTATCGGCAAACGCGTATCGATCAACTGACGCACGAACTCTCCGTGCTCAAGCGCCTGCAATTCAGCAAGCGCAGCGAGCGGCTCGATGCCGAACAGATGAGCCTGCTCGACGAGGCGATCGATGCAGACCTGGCGGCACTGGAAGCCGAGCTCGAACAGCTTCAACCGGCCACGCCTGCCGCTGAGCCTCGGCAGCAGCCGAAGCGTGTGCCCTTGCCATCGAAACTGCCGCGTACGGACATCCATCACGAACCGGAAGACACCACTTGCCAGTGCGGTTGCCAGCGGGAGCGCGTGGGCGAAGACATCAGCGAGAAGCTGGACTATGCGCCAGGCGTGTTCACGGTCGAGCGGCATATCCGCGGCAAGTGGGCCTGTCGGCACTGCGGGACCCTGATCCAGGCACCGGTGCCGCCTCACGTCATCGACAAGGGTATCCCGACCACCGGGCTGTTGGCGCAGGTGCTGGTTGCCAAATACGGCGACCACCTGCCCTCGGAAGGTCGAACTGACTGTTCGCCGGCTCACTGCACGCGGGGCAACGTGCCGCCGCGATCATGAGCCTGATCCGGTCGGCGCAGCTTAACGGTCATGGATCCGTACGTCTACCTGAAAGACGTGCTCACCCGACTGCCCACGCATCGTGCCGGCGACATCGCAGCGCTGCTCCCGCATCGCTGGACGCTCGCCGCGGCTTGATCAGCGGCATCTCACGATGCCTCGGTGCCTTTACCGGGTGCTTACGTAGCGCGGTAGCGTCCCACGCCAGTGGCTCGCTACCGCGTCGGCCATGCGATGCGACGAGGCCTGCAGACAAGGCTGACGATGGCTGGAGCAGGAGTTGGGTGAGAAGGGAGGTGGGGCGTTGGGAAGACGCGGGTG
>NZ_LOVS01000045.1:0-969 GCF_001523835.1 Burkholderia sp. ABCPW 14
TGCATCGCGAACTCCTGCAGTTCGCCGGCAACCGGCGCGTCACGCTCTTCATGCTCGTCCACGCCGCCTTCGTCGCCTTCCTCGCTCGACTCTCCGGCAGCGCCGACATCGTCGTCGGCACCCCCGTCGCCAACCGCCCTCTCCCCGATCTCGCCCCGCTCGTCGGCTTCTTCGTCAATACCCTCGTGCTGCGCAGCAGCCTCGAGCCGGCCCGCTCCTTCGACGAACTCCTCCAGCAATCCCGGCAACGGCTCGTCGACGCCTACCAGCATCAGCAACTCCCCTTCGAGCAACTCGTCGACGCCCTCAACCCGGCTCGCAGCCTCGCCCACGCGCCGCTGTTCCAGGTCTTGCTCGCGCTCAACAACAACGACGACCCGCCCCTGCGACTCGCCGGCCTCGACTCGCGGCCCCTCGCCAACGCGCCCATTCCCGCCAAGTTCGACCTCAGCCTCCACATCGACGCCCTGCCCGACGGCAGCCTCCGGCTCGCCTGGGAATACGCGGCCGCGCTCTTCGAACCCGGCACCATCGCGCGCTTCGCCGAACGCTTCGCCGTCCTGCTCGCCGATGCCCTCCGGCGGCCCGACTCCCCCGTCTCCCAGCTCGCCATCCTGCCCCACGACGAGCGGCGCCTCCTCCTCCAACGCTGGAACGACACCGCCTCGCCCTATCCCGGCAGCGCCTGCATCCACCAGCTGGTCGAGGCCCAGGCCGCGCGCTTTCCCGATCGCGTCGCGCTCCATTGCAACGGCGTCGAGCTGACCTACCGCGCGCTCAACACCCGCGCCAACCAGCTCGCCCTCCATCTGCGCCAGCTCGGCCTGCCACCCGACTCCCTCGTCGGCGTCTGCGTCGAGCGCTCCCCCGACCTCGTCGTCGCGCTGCTCGCCGTCCTCAAGGCCGGCGCCGCCTATCTCCCGCTCGACCCCGCCTATCCCCGCGAGCGCATCGACTACATGCTGCCGG